>NZ_JBYSWF010000025.1:0-89895 GCF_058780865.1 Pseudomonas sp. GP01-A4 | reverse complement strand
AAGCCGGAGTGAGGGCACACCGAGCCTAAGCGAGGTGCCGAGTGGTGGGGCAAGAGCGTTTTGCTTACTTTTGCGCTCTTCAAAAGTGAGCCGCTGTAAGAGCGGAACCATAAGCCGCCGTTACCGCAGCAACGGATATGCCCCCCAATCAAACCAGATGCAGATGGTTATCCCATAGCCCCGCCGGCAACTCCAGCGGCTTGCCCACCAACGGCACCTGCCGACAATCATAAAACCGGCAACGCCCCTGCCCGGAAGTCACCACAAACCCATCAGCCACCGCACCCACCCCGGCACAATCCGGCAATGGCCCGTCCAGCAGCAACTGCGCGCTGTCCATGTTCCAGATAAAGAACCGATTCCCCCGAGGCGCCGTCAACGCCACCAGCCGCAACTCACTGTGCACCGCTACGCTGGCCGTGTAATGCCCCATGGCCTGCAACTGCTCATCCGCCACCGGAAACGCCACAAACGCCTGCCCCGGCCGCTTGATCGCCAGCAACTCCGACCGCTCATGAGACGCCCCCATGAACTGCTGCCCCGCGAGGATCGTCCCGTCGCTGGCAATCCCCATATGCCGCACACTGTTCATCTGCTGGCTCAGGGTCTCCTTGCTCAACAGCGTCCCGTCGCGCTTCATCAGGACCAGGCTCGGCTCCATGGCATTCAGGTTCATCTCCACCCGGCTCTCCGCCTCGGTACGAATCCCGCCATTAGCCACCACCAGCGTCTCGCCATCAGGCATCCACGACACCTGATGCGGCCCAATCCCATGGGTAGAAATCTCCCCGGTGTGCACCAACCGCTCACCCTCGAACCGATACACCCCAAGCAAGCCACGGCCCGGATCAGACGTGTCGTTCTCCGTGGCATACAACCACTCGCCATCCTTGTGCACCACCGCATGCCCGTAAAAGTGGCGATAGGCCTTGGAGGTGATGGTTTGCAACAGCGCCCCGTCCCGCAAGTCGATCAGGTAACTCTCGGTGCCCGGCCGGCGGGCGACAAACAGCGCAATCGGCAGCGTCGGGTGGTTGATGATGTCGTGGCAGCGCTGGCCGACCTCGGTGGCAAATACCTGCTTGCCGTCCAGGCGAAAGCCGACGGCGTAGTGCCTGCCATCACTGTCATCCCGCGCCGAGAGCAGCAGCGGGCTTTTGCCCTTCTGCTTGAACAGCGTCCAGCCGCCCAAAGTGATCGCACTGAGCAGCACGCTGCCGAGGGCCAAAGCCTGTCGCCTGAGCATCATCAGTCACCGTCGTTGGCGTTAAAGCCCAGTTGGATGCCCAGCGCCTTGGCCAGCTCGCCTTCGTGCAGGCGGTGGACCACGTTGAGGCTGTCGTAGATATCGTTGAGTTGCTGGCGCCCGGCATCGTCGGCCAGCATTTCATTCAGCGTACGCTGGTTGCTGGCGAAGAGTTTCAGGGAGGCGGCATACGCGGCGTCGATCTTGTCAGCCAATGGCTTTTGATCGGCAGGCAACAAGCCGCGCAGGCCTTTGTTGTCGACGCCGACCCAGACGGTCTGGGCGGCAGCCAGGCTGGCTTCCAGGCTTTGCAGGGACGACTGGCTGCGCCACGCATCGGCCTGGAACGGTTGCGGGATGCCCTTGGTCTGGCGGCCCATCGGGGTGCCGAGTTTTTTCTTCAGGGTGTCCAGCGCAGTCACTTGAACCCGCAGCAGGTCGGCGATGGCTTCGTGGGAATCGGCGTAGCGCTGGTTAGGAAACTTGGTCATCTGCGCCAGCATGCCGTCGGTGCTGTTCCAGCTCGACAGGATTTCTTCGGCCAGCAGTTTCTGGCGCTCGCCGATGGCTACCAGCAACGGGCAGTAGCGAGCTTTTTGCGTCTCGTCCGCCAGATCGGTCTTGGCGTCGTAGAGGATGTATTCGTAGGCCGACAGGCCCTGCACCACGACGCTGGATTTGGCCAGGGCGGCGGCGTCGATCTGTGGTTGGGCGGTCACCAGTTGCTCGACTTGACGACCCACCAGGTTTTTCTTGTCCGGCCAGAACTGCACCTGCCACGAGCGGTTGCCCTCGGCCAGCGGGCCGATCAGCAGCGGTTGCAACTCGGCCCAGGCCTTTTGCGCGTGCAGGAAGTCGGCGCGGGCGGTCTCCAGGCTTTCCTTGCCCTGGCAGTAGGCCAGGGCGCTGACGGCCAGTTGGCGGTCGGCTTCAACCCAGCGGCTGTAGGTCGGCAGGATCACTTGCTTGGCGATGGCCGCCGAGGTCACCGCTTGCGGATCCTGGGGCGAGCACGCACCGAGGGCGAGGGCGGCCAGGCTGGTGAACAACAACTTGGGACGGAACATGTCGAGCTCCCTTCTGTAATTAGGACAAAGCTTATAAAGAATTCAGAAATGCCAGCAACGCGGCGCGCTGCTCGGCATTGAACGACAACACATGCTGCTGCGCCGCCTGGGCTTCACCGCCGTGCCACAGCACGGCCTCCATCAGGTTGCGGGCGCGGCCGTCATGCAAGAACTGGGTGTGGCCACTGACGGCTTGCGTCAGGCCAATGCCCCACAACGGCGGCGTGCGCCAGTCGCGGCCACAGGCTTTGAATTCGCTGCGGTTGTCGGCGAGGCCGTCGCCCATGTCGTGCAGCAGCAAGTCGCTGTAGGGGCGAATCACCTGGTTAGCCAATTCAGGTTCGGCGGCGGTGGGCGCCGTGGTGAATTGCGGGGTGTGGCAGCCCTGGCAACCGGCCTGGTAGAACAGGTTTTTCCCGGCCAGCACTTGCGGTGCGTTGACGTCGCGGCGGGCGGGGACGGCCAGGTTGCGGGTGTAGAACAGCACCAGGCGCAGGATGTTGTCGCTGACCTCAGGCTCGCCATCCGGGCCATTGCCGTTGGGCGCCTGTTTGCAGGCCACTTGTGCATCGGTGCAGTCATCGAACGGTCTCAGGGAGGTGGTCAGGCCCATATCACCAGAGAACGCGTGAACATTTTGTTGATTGAGGTTCGGTTGCCCGGCTTTCCAGCCAAATCGACCGAGTACGGTCTTGTGTTGCGCGTCGTCCCAGACCCAATTCGCCCGCCCGACAATGGCTTCCTTGTCGGCGGTTTTCGGGTCGGTGTTGCGCAGGATGTCGGCGTCGGGGATCGCTTCGAGCAGCCCCAGGCCGATCATCGGCGGTGCAACCCGCGCCGAGAAGCGCGTGTCGGGGTGCATCGGCCCATAACCGAGCTGGGTGATTTGCAGGGCAGGCTTGCGCAATTCGACCACGGTGCCGTCCTTGAAGCGGACGTTGACCGGCGTGTAGTCGACTCGCACCTTGCCCTCCGGGGCGACGCCGGGCACGGCCATGTCCTGCAATTGCCCACCGTAGACCGGTTCGGGGACTACACCCAGTTGCTCGATGACCTTCGCATAGGGCGGCGCATCGGGAATCGACAGGCGTACCAGCATCGACACCGCGTTGGGCGCATCGGGCAATGGCGGATGCCCACGGCCATCCTTGATATGGCAGTTCTGGCAGGCATTGGTATTGAACAGCGGCCCCAGCCCGTCGCGGGCAGTGGTGGTGGACGGGGCAATCACCCAGGGGCTGCGAAAGAAACTGTTGCCGACGCTGAAGTCCAGGCGCCGGGTGGGCGACAGGTTGGCCGAGGGCAGGGAGAAGGCGTTCTGGTCGGTCTTCCTCACCGTGGTCGCGCCACCGGCACGCGCTTCACCAGGCTCGGCCTTGGTGAATCGCGGGGCGTCATCGCAGGCACTCAGGCTCAAGGCCATCAACAGTGCAGACAGGCGAAGGGGCGAACGGGACATCAGTCTTCCTGAACGTAGGCTGAAAATAAGGCCGCAAAGTCTAACAGGGCAGGGCGGATTGAATAAGAGCAATTATCGTTTGGTGGTATCCGATTCATTCCCGCTAGAATGACCGCACATTTTTCTCTGGAGGTGGCCAATGCAGGCTCTCGACGCTTTGCTCAACCGTGTTTCCGTGCCGCGACTGCTGGACCCGGCACCGACCCAGGAGCAGCGCGACCTGCTGTTCGCCGCTGCCATGCGCGCGCCCGACCACGGCCAACTGCGCCCTTGGCGCTTCCTGACGGTGGAGGGTGCGGCACGTGAGCGCATGGGCACCCTGCTGGCCGAAGCCGCCCGCCTGCAGGACGCCGACGCGCCCCAGGCCGCGATCGACAAGGCGCAGAACGGCCCGCTGCGGGCGCCGTTGGTGGTGGTGGTGATTGCCCGCCTGCAAGAACATTTCAAAGTGCCAAAATCCGAGCAGCTGCTGGCGGCGGCCTGTGCGGCTCACGGGATTCTGCTGGCGGCGTACGCCCAGGGGATCGGCGCGGTGTGGCGCACCGGTGAGTTGTCGTACTCGGCCCATGTCGCCAAAGGCCTCGGGCTGAAGGCGGATGAGGAGGTGATTGGTTTCCTCTACCTGGGCACCCCACAAAACCCGCCGCGTACGGCCCCGAAAGAAGACCTCGCGCCGTTTGTGGCGGCCTGGACGGGTCAATAAGGCACCGCAACTATAATGTGGACGGGCTTGTGTGGGAGCGGGCTTGCTCGCGAATGCGGTGTGTCAGTCAATACATGTACCGACTGATCCACCGCGTTCGCGAGCAAGCCCGCTCCCACATTGGGTGTTCACTGGTTTCAAGCTCGGGTCAAACCCGAAACTGATCCATCAGCTTCATCTGCTGGCTGGCCAGGGCGTTGAGCTGGCTGCTGATGGCCGCCGATTCGGTGGCCTGGCCGGTCAGGGTTTCGGTCACTGTGCGGATTGCCGAGACGTTGCGGTTGACCTCCTCGGCCACCGCACTTTGCTGCTCGGCGGCGCTGGCGATTTGCAGGTTCATGTCGCTGATCACCGTTACCGCATCGCTGATCTTGCCCAGGGCCTGCACCGCCTGATGAATCTGCCCGGCGTTGTTCTGCGCCTGGGTCTGGCTCGAATGCATGGTCGCCACCACTCCACGGGTGCCAGTCTGGATGCGCTCGATCACCAGGCGAATCTCCTCCACCGAGTCCTGGGTACGCTTGGCCAGGTTGCGCACCTCGTCGGCCACCACCGCAAAACCGCGCCCGCTTTCCCCGGCTCGCGCCGCTTCAATCGCAGCGTTCAGGGCCAGCAGGTTGGTCTGTTCGGCAATGCTGCGGATCACTTCCAGTACCGAGCCGATCTGCTCGCTGTTCACCGCCAGGGCTTCGACTTCGGTCACGGCCTTGCTGACTTCTTCGGCCAGGGTGGTGATGTCGCGGGTGCTGCGTTCAATGATCTGCATGCCTTCGCGGGCTGACTGGTCGGCGCCGCGGGCCGCGCTGGCGGCGTTGGAGGCGCTGTTGGCCACGTCGTGGGCGGTGGCGCTCATTTCATTCGAGGCGGTGGCCACCTGGTCGATCTCACGGAACTGCACCTGCATGCCTTCGCTGGTCTGGCGCGCGATTGCCGAGGACTGGTCGGCGGTGCCACGGGCTTCGGTGATGCTTTGCTTGATCTGCGCGATGGTCGGCTGCAGCTTGTCGAGGAAGCGGTTGAACCAGTTCACCAGTTCCCCCAGTTCATCTTTTTTACCGTAGGCCAGGCGCTGGGTGAGGTCGCCGTCGCCGCTGGCGATTTCCTTGAGCATGGCGGCCACGCTGTTGATCGGCCGGGTCACGCCGGTGGCGGTCAGCCAGATCAGCAACAGGCCCAGCAGCCCGGCGGCTGCGCCTACCAGCAACGCCTTGACGGTGCCACTGGCCTGGGCCTTGTCGAGCACCGCCTGGAGTTTGAGCGAGTCTGCCAGCAGCACTTGTTTGGGCAGTTTGATCACCACGCCCCAGGATTTGGCGTCGGCAATCGGTTTGACCGGGTACACGGCGCGAATCGTGCCGTCTTCCTCGCGGATCTTGCGGGTATCGCTGGCCAGCAGTTGCACAATCTCTTTGCCTTCGGCACCGAGGGTGTCCACCAGGTTTTTGCCGACTTTGGCCGGCTCGCCGCTGTAGCCGGCGATCAAGCCGTTACCGGACAGTATTTCGAGAATTCCGGCGCCGTTGAACAGTTCTTTTTGCGCCGCATCGGTCGCCGCTTGCAGGGCATTGAGGGCGAGGTCCACACCGACCACGCCGATCACTTTGCCGTCGACCAGCAGCGGCAGGGAAATGGTGGTCATCAACACCGGCTTGCCGGCCACGGTGTCTTCATACGGGTCCAGCAGGCAGGTGTTTTTTGTGTCTCGTGGGCAGGTGTACCAGATGTTGTAGGGCGTGCCGCTGAGGTTGAGGGTGGTCTTGGTCAGGTCATCCTCGACCATCACGGTGTTCAGGCCTTCACCGCCGGCGCGGCTCCAGTAGCTGGAAAAGCGGCCTTTTTCGTTGGACACACGGGCGGCATCATTGACGAATTCACTGTCTTTGCCATCGAGGGCGTTGGGCTCGAACGACAGCCAGATGCCGAGCACCTTGGTGTTGCGGTCGAAGGCGGTTTTCAGGCTGTGGTTGAGTTCTTCACGCAGGGCCCCGGCATCCAACGAGCGCTTGCCGGCCAGAGTGCGCAGGTCCTTGATCTGGTCGGCCAGGGCCGTCACCACCAACAGGCTTTCACCGAAGGTTTTTTGCAGTTGCACCGCTTGCTCGGCGGCCTTGGCCTGCAGCAGGTTCTGCACACTGTCGGTGAGCATTCGCGAGCTTGAATCGCTGATGAGTTCGTCGTTCTGGTTGGTCTGGTACAGGTTCATGCCGACCACCAGGGCGATCACCCCCAGCAGGCACAGACCGGACAACAGCACGATTTTCAAGCGAATGGAGAGGGTGTCGAACATAGAAGTACCCGCGAATGGACTTATTAGTATGCAAGCTCACGCGAGTCCATTCGGCGCTATGCCCGGAACATCGGCTTGGGCCGGCAGTTCATGAGCGGGAGCCGATGAGCGGTAGTCAGGGTGTCAGGTGGGTTGCGGGAGACGTTCCGGTCGCGACCAGATCCACAGGTTGCCCATGCTCATTCCGGCGATGGCCAGGTAGATCGGCCAGCCGTGGTCGAGCATCACCAGCATCAGGCCGGCGCACAGCAGCATGCTCACGGTGGCGCTGACTTTGGCCCGGCGGGCGATGATCTTGCCATTGCGCCAATTGAACAGGATCGGCCCGAACAGCCGGTGGTTTTCCAGCCAGGCACTCAGGCGCGGCGAGCTTTTGGTGGCGGCCCAGGCGGCCAGCAGGATGAACTCGGTGGTGGGCAAGCCCGGTACCACAATCGCAATCAAGCCGATGCCCAGGCTGACGTAGGCCAGCAGGCCGAACAGGACGCGGGCGATTTTGGATGAGGATTGGGTTTTGCCGGTCATGGGTGCGGTTTGCATGGATGGATTTACGAAGGATTCAAAGTGAAACCGGATCAAAATGTGGGAGCGGGCTTGCTCGCGAATGCGGTGGTTCAGTCACCAGATATATTGACTGATCCACCGCATTCGCGAGCAAGCCCGCTCCCACATTTGATTGCATTCCAATCAGGGAATCAGGCCAGCTCAGGGGCGCTAGCGTACGCCTGTTCCAGCAACACGGTGAAGCGCACGAACGCATCAATCGCGCCTTTCTCCACTTCGGCTTCTTCTTCAGCGGTGAATTCCAGTGCGTCGAGGGTGCGGGTGAAGCGCTTCCAGCCTTCAGCGCGACCCCCCGCCGGCTCGCCCAGGTGACGGGCACCGAAGGTTTCGCTCAAACCCAGGCCCACGGCACGCTTGATCAGGAACGCGGCGCCCAGCTTGGAGCCTTCGGACACGAACAGCCAGCCCAGCGCTTCGGCCTTGCTCGGGTTTTTCACCGCGCCGGCCACCGGTGCCGGTACTTCGGTGTCCAGGTCGCCCAGGTCCAGCTTGGCCGCTTCGGCACGGCAGCGTTCGGCGAGGTCAGGGACGATCTTGATCAACTCTGCATCGTTGTACAGCGCCACCAGCTCCGACTGGAACAGGTATTGCGCGACCACGAAGCGGGCGAAGTTGGCCTGGGTTTCAAACGGTGCATGGGCCTTCACCAACGCATCGAGCTTGGTGTGCGGTTCGTTGGTGATCTGGTTCAGGCGCTGGGAGCGCAGGGCTGCACGTTCTGCGGTAGGGGAGGCGGTCATCGGGGAGTCCTTGAGAAGAGAAAGCGTCTGGTTGCCAGGCTGTTATGAACTAGACGAACCAGAAGACGCGTCACAGTAAAAAATCCTCACCCCGGCGCAGATTAAATCGCGCCGGGGTGAGGCTCCATGGATCAGATGTCCCAGATCAGATTGATCGCAAAGTTGCGGCCCGGCTGGGTCAGGCGGTCGAGGTTGGCCGGGCCGGTCACACCGGCTTCGCCGACGCTGTCGTAGCTGCGCACGTCATCCCAGTTCCAGTATTTCTTGTCCGTCAGGTTGTACAGGCCGCCGTTGATGGTCACGTCGTTGGTGACCTTGTAGAAGCCGGTCAGGTCGACGATGCCAAAACCCGGGGTCTTGAACGGGCCGTTGGCGCTGTTGCCGTCAGGGGCGAAGAAGGTGGTGCTGTCGACGCGGTCCTGTTTCTTGACCAGGGTCCAGCTGACCAGGGCACCGTAGTTCTGCTGGTCATAGCCCAGGCCGAACACGCCCTTGAGCGGGTTGACGCTGTTCAACGGTTCGCCGTTGTCGTCATTGCGCCCGTAGGTGTAGGCAATCGAGCCTTGGGTATACAGGCCCTGCGGTGCGCCGAATGCGTCGAGGCTCAAGCGGCCCTTGGCCTCCACGCCCTTGATGGTGGCGTGCTTGATGTTGTTGGCTTCGAACTGCTGGACGATGCCACCGGCAACCGAGGCATCTTCGTCGATGAAATCACGGTACTTGTTGTAGTACACCGCCACATCAAACGAGCCCGAGTCGAAGTTGCCGCGAATCCCGGTTTCGACGCCCCGGCTGCTTTCCGGCTTGAGGTCCGGGTTGGGTTCGACGGTGTAGCGCTGCTGCAGGTTTTCAAAGCGGCCATACAAGGCCTTGGCCGACGGGGTGCGATAGCCTTCGGCGTATTGGCCGAACCAGGTGTATTGCTCGGTCAGGGCGTAAGTCACGCCGAACTTGGGCGTTACACGGTGCCAGTTCTTTTCCGAATCGCTGTGGTCGTAGATGCGTGTCGGGTCAACGGTATTGAGGAATTCCTGGGTCAGCTTGGGTTTGAGCTGGATGTAGTCGTAGCGGACGCTGGGCAGGAAGGTCCACTTGTCCCAGGCAATCTGGTCCTGGGCAAACAGCGCGTAGGAGTTGATGGTCGGGTCGGGGAAGTCGCTGGCTTTTTTCACGCTGTCGGCGGCCGACGGGCTTGGTGCACCGATGGCGGTGCAGCCTGCGCCGACCGCCAGGCAGGTCGCGGCGCCCTCACGGGAACCGGTGACTTTCTGCTGCTTGAGGGTGGTGCCGTAGGTCACGACATGGTCGGTTTCGCCGATGCTGAAAGCCTTGTCCAACTGCGCGTCGAATACCCACTGCTTCTCTTCGTACAGGGTCTCGCGGGTGCGCAATACCTTGCGCGATGGCTGGTAGATTTCTGCGGTGGTCTGGTCGGTCTTGGCGATCTGGTAGTTGAGGCTGGTCTTGATGTGATCGGCAATCGGCGAGTCGAGGGCGAACTTGTTTTCGATGCCGAAGCGTTCGCGGGTGATGGTGTCGTTGCCCGTGCGGCCGCGGTAGAAGTTGAAGCCCTGGCCACCGACAAACGGGCCACCCACTGCGTTTTTCAGGTTGGTGTCGCGATCGTCCTTGAACTTCTCGTAGGTCAGGCCCAGGCGGTTCTCTTCGCCGTAGTTCCAGCCCAGTTTGGCCAGCACGTTGGTGGTGCGCGCATCTTCCGGGTTGGCGCCGGTGCGCGCCAGGCCGGTGGCGTTATTGCCGTCGTAGGATTCCATCTCGTGACCGTTGCGCTGGCTCAGGTGCAGCAAGCCGTCGAAGTCCTGCACGCGACCGGCGACGGTGCCGGAGGTCAGCCAGCTCTCGTCGGCGGAGCTGTAGCCGGTCTTCAGGCGCGCGCCGTAGTCCTGGCCGGGCTTGATGACGTCGTTGGGGTCGAGGGTGAAATAGCTCACCGCGCCGCCGATGGCGCTGCTGCCGTACAAGGCCGAGGCCGGGCCGCGCAGGATTTCCACGCGCTTGACGATTTCCGGGTCGACGTAGTTGCGGCGGGTCTTGGCGTAGGGGCCGTTGAAGAAGTTGTCCGGCACCTCGACGCCGTCCACCTGGGTCAGGATGCGGTCGCCGTCGATCCCGCGAATGTTGTAGCCGGCATTGCCGGAGCGGGTGCCGGCACCGCCCACCGAAACACCTGGCTCATAACGCACCAGTTCACGGATGGTGTTGACGTTCTGGCGGTCCAGTTCTTCGCGGTCGTGCACGGTCACGGTGCTGGGCACGCTGTCCACGGCCTGTTCCTGGCGGGTGGCACTGATGGTCATCTGTTGCAGGGTGATGGCGCCGACGGCGACGCGTTTTTCCAGCACGATGTTGTTGTTGCCCAGTTTGCGATAGCCCAGGTTGGTCCCCACCAACAGCCGGTCCAGGGCTTTATCCGCCGGCAATGAGCCGCGCACGCCAGGGGACGACACACCCTGGCCCAGCTCAGCGGGCAGGCCGACTTGCCAGCCGGTCACCGCGGTGAAGGCGTTCAGCGCCGAGACCAGAGATTGCTGCTCGATGCTGAAGCTGTAGTTGCCCTGGCTGCGGCTGGCAGGCTCGGCGGCGGTGGCGGCCATGACGGGCGCACCGGCCAACAGGATTGCGGCCGTCAGCAGCGACAAGCCGTGGCGGCGAACGGGCGAAGAGGACCGGCGGTTGAAACGAGACGACATCGAGAGCGCTCCGGAAGGTACGAATCTTATAGTTGCGCACTGAATCAAATAGGAATCAGTTGCATTGGCTATAACGAGACGTATCGTCGCTGGCTATCGAGTAAAAATAATTCTCATTTAGTTCAGGATCACCAGCGCCGGGTATTCCGAGAGCTTGGCCGAGGTGATGTGGGCCAGGGAGCGCACCACGTCGAGCGGCTGGTCGAGCCGGTAATTCCCGGTGACGGCCACGCTGGCGAGCCTGTCGTTGTTGTTGACGATCCAGCCGGGGTAGTAGCGACGCAATTCGGCCAGCACTTCGCTCATCGGGCAGTTTTCGAAGATCAGCCGGCCGTCGACCCAGGCCAGGTCCTTGGTGGTGTCGAGTTTGGCCGGTTGGCCGAAGCCCTTGGGCCCGATGCGGATACTTTCACCGGCGCTCAGGCGCACCCGCGCGTCGTCAAACGTGTTGCTCAGGTCGACATCACCACGCTGTACCTGAACCTGGGCTTCACCGTTCAAGTAGCGCACCGCGAAAGAGGTGTCCCTCACGCTGGCGCGCACCGGGCCGGCGTCGATTTCCAGGGGCAGGCCACGGCTGGGCAGCACTTCGAAAAACGCCTCGCCCTGATACAGGCGGGCGATGCGCTGGTGGTCCTTGATGCTGCTGGAGAAGGCTGAATTGGTGTTGAGCAACACTTTCGAGCCATCGTCCAGCTGCAGGCGCTGGCGCTCGCCCACTACGGTCAGATGGTCGGCCTGCAGGCGCATAGGCAGGTTGCTGAAGCTGAACAGGCCCAGCAGCAACACGGCGGCAGTGGCCAGGGGCTTCCAGTGCGGTTTGATACGGCGCCAGACGCTGGGTTTGCGTGGCGCATTCAGGGCGACGGCAGCGCTGTGAACGGGCGCTCCGCTCCAGGCAGTCTGGGCCTTGATGAAGGCTTCGGCGTTTAACGGGTCGTTGGCGAGCCAGGCTTCAAATTCCGCCTGCTGCCCGGGTTGCGGGCACTGCAAGGCGATCAGCCAGTCGAGGGCTTGGTCCATGGCCGCGTCTTGCAACACCTCATGAGCCAGCTCATGGGGGTGCCGTTTATTCGGTTCCGTCACGGTGTTCCTCGGGTCTTCGCCACGTTTTAATCAATAGTCCTACAGACTGTGCCGCCAAAGCTTAAGGGCGATCCAGTCTTTCGGCCACACCTATGCAGATGGCCATGATCAGTTTCAGTTCCTTCTGCACGGTGCTCAGGGACACGTCGAGCTTGTCGGCGATCTCCTGATAGCTGCAACCGTGCAGGCGGCTGAGGATGAATATCTGCTGCTGGCGGGCGCTCAACTGGCCGAGGCTGACACTCAGGTGCTCGAGCAATTGCTCGGCCTGTGTCGCGTCTTCGGGGGTGCTGACGGGGGAGGCGACGCTTTGCAGGACGTCCAGCGGGACATCTTCCTGCAGGGTGCGGGCCTGAATCCTGCGGGCGCGCAGGTGGTCCAGCGCCAGGTTGCGCGCCGTCTGGTAGACAAAGGGTTCGAGGTGGTCGATCGGCCGTTCGCTCAGGGCCCGGGTAACGCGCAGGTAGGTTTCCTGCAACAGGTCCTCGGCGGTGCTGTGGTTATTCACCATCCGCTGCAAGGTGCGCAGCAAAATCACCCGCTGGGTGAGGAAGACTTGGTTGAAACGAGATTGGCTCACAGTGATACCAGACCGATTTGCAGCGAATGATAATGCTTATCATCAACGCAAATGGCAAGTGGCACTTTGGATTACTGTAGGAGCGAGCTTGCTCGCGAAGGGCGTCAACGATATCGCTGGCATCCTGAATAAACGCGGTGGTTTTGCGTTTTTCGCGAGCAAGCTCGCTCCTACAGGCCGAGCATTACTCGGCGTTGCACAGCGCCAGGCAGTTATCCAGCATCCGGTTCGAGAAGCCCCACTCGTTGTCATACCAGGCCAGCACTTTCAGCAGTTTGCCGCTCACTTTGGTGTGATTGGCGTCGAAGATCGACGAAAGCGGGTTATGGTTGAAGTCACTGGAAACCAGCGGCAGGGTGTTGTAGCCGAGGATTTTCGAGTGCTGGCTGGCTTCTTTCAGCAGCGCGTTGACCTGCTCGGCACTGGCTTCTTTTTTCAGTTGCACGGTGAGGTCCACCAGCGACACGTTGATCACCGGTACACGCACGGCCATGCCGGTCAGCTTGCCTGCCAGTTCCGGCAGCACCAGGCCCACGGCTTCGGCAGCGCCGGTCTTGCTCGGGATCATGTTCTGGGTGGCCGAGCGCGCGCGGTACGGGTCGGTGTGGTAGACGTCGGTCAGGTTCTGGTCGTTGGTGTAGGCGTGGATGGTGGTCATCAGGCCGCTTTCGATGCCCAGCTCGCGGTGCAGCACCTGGGCCACGGGCGCCAGGCAGTTGGTGGTGCAGGAAGCGTTGGAGATGATCTGGTGGGATTGACGCAAAATGTCATGGTTTACCCCGTACACCACGGTGGCATCGGCGCCCTTGGCCGGGGCCGAGATGATTACCTTGCGCGCGCCGGCGGTAATATGGGCGGCGGCCTTGTCACGGTCGGTGAACAGACCGGTGCATTCGAACACCACGTCCACCTTGTGGGCAGCCCACGGCAGGTCGGCCGGGTTGCGAATGGCACTCACGGCAATCCGGTCACCGTTCACGGTCAGGCTTTCCTGATCATGAGCGACCTCTGCGTCGAAAGTACCGTGGACGGTGTCGTATTTAAGCAGGTGGGCATTGATCGAGCTGTCGCCGAGATCGTTGATGGCGACGATCTGCAAATCCTGACGGTAGCCTTGGGTATAAAGTGCGCGCAGGACATTACGGCCAATACGGCCAAAACCATTGATAGCGATACGTAGAGTCATTGGAAGGTGCCTGTCGTCGATTTGTTGTAAGAATTACAAGATTATTCGCATAAAAATAGAAAACAAGCCTTTTTAGTGGCAATATTTTGTTCAATCTACAACGAGTGACCTGAATCAACTGGTCCGATTGGTCAAGCAACACCCTGCCAACCTTTTCGCGGCGGGCTTTTGACCAGCATAGACACTCAGGTCGCCACATCCGTTAGCCTGGAGTTCTATACATGCATCCCCGCGTACTTGAGGTCACCGAACGGCTTATCGCCCGCAGCCGTGCAACCCGTGAGGCATACCTTGCGCTCATTCGCGGCGCTGCCAGCGACGGCCCGATGCGCGGCAAGCTGCAATGCGCCAACTTTGCCCACGGCGTGGCCGGGTGTGGCACCGAAGACAAAAACAGCCTGCGCATGATGAACGCCGCCAACGTGGCAATTGTTTCGTCATATAACGACATGCTGTCGGCCCACCAGCCATACGAACATTTCCCCGAGCAAATCAAAAAGGCCCTGCGTGAAGTCGGTTCTGTTGGCCAGTTCGCCGGCGGTACCCCCGCCATGTGCGACGGCGTGACCCAGGGCGAGCCAGGCATGGAGCTCAGCCTGCTGAGCCGCGAAGTGATTGCCATGTCCACAGCGGTAGCGCTGTCCCACAACATGTTCGACGCCGCGCTGATGCTGGGTATCTGCGACAAGATCGTCCCCGGCCTGATGATGGGCGCCCTGCGCTACGGCCACCTGCCGATGATCTTCGTACCGGGCGGCCCGATGCCGTCGGGGATCTCCAACAAACAGAAAGCCGACGTGCGCCAGCGCTACGCCGAAGGCAAGGCCACCCGCGAAGAGCTGCTGGAATCGGAGATGAAGTCCTACCACAGCCCGGGCACCTGCACCTTCTACGGCACCGCCAACACCAACCAGTTGCTGATGGAAGTCATGGGCCTGCACCTGCCGGGCGCCTCGTTCGTCAACCCGTACACGCCGCTGCGTGACGCCCTGACCCGCGAAGCCGCGCACCAGGTCACGCGCCTGACCAAGGCCAACGGCAGCTTCACGCCGATCGGCGAGATCGTCGACGAGAAATCCATCGTCAACTCCATCATCGCCCTCAACGCCACTGGTGGGTCCACCAACCACACCCTGCACATGCCGGCCATCGCCATGTCGGCGGGCATCATCCTGACCTGGGATGACATGGCCGACCTCTCCGAGGTGGTGCCGACCCTGTCCCACGTGTATCCAAACGGCAAGGCCGACATCAACCACTTCCAGGCGGCGGGAGGCATGTCGTTCCTGATCCGCGAACTGCTGGAAGCCGGCCTGCTGCACAACGACGTCAACACCGTGGCCGGTCATGGCCTGAGCCGCTACACCCAGGAACCGTTCCTGGTGGACGGCGAGCTGGTATGGCGTGAAGGCCCGATCGAAAGCCTCGACGAAACCATCCTGCGTCCCGTGGCCCGTGCGTTCTCTCCGGAAGGCGGCCTGCGGGTAATGGAAGGCAACCTCGGCCGGGGTGTGATGAAGGTCTCCGCCGTGGCCCTCGAACATCAAATCGTCGAAGCCCCGGCCGTGGTGTTCCAGGACCAGCAAGACCTGGCCGACGCGTTCAAGGCCGGTGAGTTGGAAAAAGACTTTGTTGCGGTGATGCGTTTCCAGGGCCCGCGCTCCAACGGCATGCCGGAATTGCACAAGATGACCCCGTTCCTCGGCGTGTTGCAGGATCGTGGCTTCAAAGTGGCGTTGGTAACAGACGGGCGCATGTCCGGCGCCTCGGGTAAGATTCCCGCCGCGATTCACGTCAACCCCGAAGCCCAGAGCGGCGGGCCACTGGCACGTGTGCGCGATGGCGATATCATTCGCGTGGATGGCGTCAAAGGCACCTTGGAGCTTAAGGTGGACGCCGAAGAATTTGCCGCGCGCGCGCCTGCCACGGGCCTTCTGGGCAATAACGTGGGGGCCGGTCGCGAGTTGTTTGCGTTCATGCGTTTGGCTGCAAGCTCCGCAGAGCAGGGCGCCAGCGCCTTTACCTCTGCCTTGGAGACACTTAAGTGAAGCTAGCGCTGGTCGGTGATATCGGTGGTACCAACGCCCGTTTTGCGTTGTGGCGGGATCAGGAGCTGCATTCGATCCGCGTCCATGCGACGGCGGATCATGCCAGCCCGGAAGAGGCGATCCAGGTCTATCTGAAGGAAGAAGGCCTGGCCATCGGCTCGATTGGCGCGGTGTGCCTGTCGGTCGCGGGGCCGGTGAGTGGAGATGAATTTAAATTCACCAACAATCACTGGCGCCTGAGCAAGACTGCGTTCTGCAAGACCTTGCAGGTGGACGAGCTGCTGCTGGTGAATGATTTCTCGGCCATGGCCCTGGGCATGACCCGCCTGAAGCCCGACGAATTCCGCGTGGTGTGCGAAGGCACGCCTGAGCCGTTGCGCCCTGCGGTGGTGATCGGCCCGGGCACCGGCCTGGGCGTCGGCACCTTGCTCGACCTCGGCCATGGCCGTTGGGCGGCATTGCCGGGGGAGGGCGGCCATGTCGACCTGCCCGTGAGCAGCCCGCGTGAAGCCCAGCTGTGGCAGCACATCTACAATGAGATCGGCCATGTCAGCGCTGAAACTGCCTTGAGCGGTGGCGGTTTGCCCAGGTTGTACCGGGCGATCTGCGCGGTGGACGGTCACGAGGCGGTTCTGGAAACCCCCGAGGCCATCACTGCTGCCGGCCTGGCGGGTGATCCGATTGCCCTGGAAGTGCTGGACCAGTTCAGTATCTGGCTGGGCCGCGTTGCCGGTAACAACGTGCTGACCACCGGTGGTCGTGGCGGGGTGTACATCGTGGGTGGGGTGATCCCGCGCTTTGCCGATTTCTTTATCAAGAGTGGTTTTGCCAGGAGTTTTGGCGACAAGGGCTGCATGAGCGACTACTTCAAAGGCATTCCGGTGTGGCTGGTGACGGCACCGTATTCAGGGTTGACAGGTGCTGGTGTGGCGCTTGAGCAGGCATTTGCGTAGGCAGTGATGGCCTCTTCGCGAGCAAGCCCGCTCCCACATTCAATCCCATTCCAACTGGATGAATGAGGTCGAATGTGGGAGCGGGCTTGCTCGCGAAGGCGGCCTCAAGGGCAACAAATGACTTAAGCTTGGCCATAACAACAAGGAGGACCCCGTGAGCGTAATCAGTAAATCCATTCTCCTGGTCGACGACGACCAGGAAATCCGCGAGTTGCTGCAAACCTACCTCAGCCGCGCCGGTTTCCAGGTGCGCGGCGTGCCGGATGGCGCGGGGTTCCGCCAGGCGATGAACGAAGCCCCGTGCGACCTGGTGATCCTTGATGTGATGCTGCCGGATGAAGACGGTTTCAGCCTCTGCCGCTGGATCCGCCAGCACCCACGCCAGGCCCAGGTGCCGATCATCATGCTCACCGCCAGTTCCGACGAAGCCGACCGCGTGATCGGCCTGGAGCTGGGTGCCGACGATTACATCGGCAAACCCTTCAGCCCCCGTGAGCTGCAGGCCCGTATCAAGGCCCTGTTGCGGCGTTGCCAGTTTGGCCAGGAGCGCAGCGGCGGCGAGGTGCTGGTGTTTGGCGAGTGGCGCCTGGACATGGTCAGCCACCGGCTGTTCCACGTCGACGGCGAGGAAGTGATTCTTTCCGGCGCCGATTTTGCCCTGCTCAAACTGTTCCTCGACCACCCCCAGCAAATCCTCGACCGCGACACCATCGGCAACGCCACCCGTGGCCGCGACCTGATGCCGCTGGACCGGATTGTCGACATGGCCGTCAGCCGTCTGCGCCAACGCCTGCGCGACACCGAAAAACCACCCCGGCTGATCCGCACCGTGCGCGGCAGTGGCTATCAATTGGCAGCCAGCGTGGTTGCCGGCAATGCCCACTGAGCGCCTGCGTGAACTGCGCCGGCGCATCCCGGTACCGCGTTCGCTGCTGGGGCGGATGTTACTGCTGACCCTGTTGGCGGTGCTGTTTGCCCAGGCGTTGTCCAGCGTGATCTGGGTCTCGCAATTGCGCGCTACCCAGCTTGAAGGCCTGGTAACCGCCGCCCGCAGCCTGGCGCATTCGATGACCGCCAGCGTCAGTTATTTCCGCTCGTTGCCGGTGGCCTTCCGGCCGTTGGTACTGGACCAGTTGCGCAGCATGGGCGGTACCCGGTTTGTGGTGACGCTCAACGATAAGCCCCTGGACATGGCGGTATTGCCGGAAACCCCGCGCAAGCATGCAGTGCTCGGTGCTGTCGAAGAAGTGTTGCGCCAGACCCTGGGCAGCGACGTGCATGTTTCGGTGGAGTTCGTCAGCGCCGAAGACCTGCGCATCTTCAACGCCGGCTTGAAACTCGATGAATTGCCGCGCTCCTGGGCGCATTACGCGTTGACCCTGGAACCGGTGAATCCGCCGGTGTTGGTCACCCAGATCCAGCTGGCCCAGGGCGAATGGCTCTACATTGCCTCCTTGCTGCCCGAACCCTATACCAGCCTCGAAGAACAAGGCCTGCCATACCAGCAGGTGTGGTTTATCGTGCTCACCAGCGGCTTCCTGCTGCTGTTTATCGGCCTGTTGGTGCACTGGCAAAGCCGTCCACTCAAGCGCCTGGCGAGGGCGGCGCGGGACATGTCCCTGGGCGCCGACGTGGAGCCGGTGGCCGAAGGCGGCGGCAGCGAAGTGGTGGAAGTAGGCCGCGCGTTCAATGCCATGCGCGAACGCATCAGCCGTTACCTGACCGAACGCAGCCAGCTGTTCAGCGCCATTTCCCACGACCTGCGCACACCCATCACACGCCTGCGGTTGCGGGTGGAATTGCTGGAAGACGAGAACCTGCAAGCCAAGTTCGGCCGCGACCTGGATGAACTGGAGTTGCTGGTCAAAGGCGCGTTGCAGTGCGTGAAGGACACCGACATCCACGAAAACATCGAACCGGTGGACCTCAACCACGTACTCGACTGCCTGGTGGAGCCGTACCTGGCGCCCAACGGCAATGGGCGCGTGACCCAACATGGTCGGGCACTTACGACGTACCCGGGCAAGCCGCTGGCGCTCAAGCGCTGCATCGGCAACCTGATCGACAACGCCCTGAAGTACGGGCAGAACGCCCATTTGCACATTGAAGACGATGGCGCGGAGTTCATCCTCCACGTCGACGACGAAGGCCCGGGCGTGCCGGAACAGCGCCTGGAGCAGGTCTTCGAGCCGCACTTCCGCCTGGCCGGGCAGCAACAGGGTTACGGCCTGGGCCTGGGCATCGCCCGCAACATTGCCCACAGCCATGGCGGTGAAGTGAGTTTGCAGAATCTGCGGGAGGGCGGTTTGCGGGTGACCTTGCAACTGCCTCGTGGCCTGGATTGAACACCACCAATACCGCAGCTGATTGAGTACTTGTGGCGAGGGAGCTTGCTCCCGTTGGGGCGCGAAGCGGCCCCAAAAGATGGGACTGCTGCGCAGTCCAACGGGAGCAAGCTCCCTCGCCACATTATTAGTATCCGGTGTTATAACCGTGGTTAGACGCTCTGGCGCAACCTGGCCAGATCCCGCAACGGCGGCGCACCAAACAGCCGGCTGTATTCGCGGCTGAACTGTGATGGGCTCTCATAGCCCACCCGATACCCCGCCGCCGAGGCTTCCAGGCCCTCGGCGATCATCAGCCGCCGAGCCTCCTGCAAGCGCAACTGTTTTTGGTACTGCAACGGGCTCATGGCGGTCATCGCCTTGAAGCGGTGGTGCAAGGTCGAGACGCTGAGGTTCACTTCCTTGGCCAGGTCATCAATGCGCAGGGGCTGTTCGTAGTTGCCGTTCAACCAGGTGATCGCCTGGCTCACCCGATGGCTCTGACTGTTGGCGACGGCAATTTCATACAGCCGATAACCCTGCGGACCGCGCAACAGGCGATAGAGAATTTCCCGATTGATCAGCGGCGCGAGCATTGCGATGTCTTTCGGTGTGTCGAGCAATCGGGTCAGGCGCAGCACGGCGTCCAGTAGCTGGCTGTCCAGGCGGTCGACATACATCCCTCGGGAGGTCGGGCGCGGGGGCACGCCCATCGGCCCGGCTTCGGCAATCAGTGCGGTGATCTGTGCCGGGTCGATATTCACCCGAATCGACAGGTTGGGGTCTTCCGGCGTGGCATCAAGGATGCGCCCGGCCACCGGCATCGCTACCGAAAACACCAGGTAATTGAGCGGGTCATAGGCGAAGACTTCATCCGCCAAACGCACTTCCTTGCGACCCTGGGCGAGGATGCACAGTGCGGGTTCCACCAGCACCGGCGTGAATTCACGCGGGGAGTTATGACGGTTGAGATACAGCGACGTGATCGCCGTGCCGTAGGAACCATCCTCCCAGGTATGCCGGCGAACGATGCCGGCGAGTTCTGCGCGCTGCTTTTCCATATCGGCGTCGAGGGGGTTGGAGCGAAGTTCGGGCGACGACATGGGACATCCTCTGGTGCTTTGACGATGGGCACAGCTTAAGGGCGACTTTGCAAAAAGCGGTATTTCGATTCTGCACAATCCTTGCCTGATCCTGCGAAAAATCGTGAATCAGGCAAGCCGGGGCCTGTCATGCCCCTGAAATACGGCAGTCATGCCGGGAATAAACTTCGCAGGCCGATTGCTATATCTACGCATCTCGCAGGATTGTGCAATAAGCCAGCAGGAATTGACTAACCGCATCCACCCCCGCGCCCGTATCTTTGATCCTGTGGCAACACGCCCTCACAGTGCTTGCCGAGCATCACTTCTCAACGGGAGAGTCGAACATGTCCACCCCCATTCCCGCGAGCCATATGGCCTTTATCCGTGCCCGTACCGGGTACAGCACCGAACTGGGTGCACGCTTGAGCAGTTTGATCGAACCGGGCCGCCAGGCTCAGGGTTGCCTGCAATTCTCGTTGCAGCACTCCCTGGCCGACCCGGATGTGTGGTTGGTGTCGGGCTTCTGGAGCAGCGAGCAGGCGATGAGTGCCTACTTCAGCTCGCCGGCGCTGATGGTCTTCACCGAGTTGTTGAATGACATGGTGGTTCGCAGCATGGACTTCCAGACCTTCACCGACGCCTCGGCAGCCAATGCCTATGGCGAGTACCTGCAACTGGCGGGCTAGTGCTTTAGAATGGCCGCCTTTCCCATTGGCCAGGACCTGCAACATGGCACGTAAAGAGTTTGCCCACCACGAAGCCGTTTCCGCCTTGGTGCGTGAAGAAGAGGGTGGCTATAGCGCCGCCATCGCCGTCAAGGCGCTGGATGGCATGGGCGCACCGCGCTTTCACAAGATCCTCGATGGACAGACGTTCAAGACTGCCTCCGACGCCGACGATGCCGCAGCTCTGCAACTGGAGCGCTTGGTCGATGTAGATGAAGACGGTCAGCTCTCTTGGGCAACTTCCGCCAACTAAAAACACCGCTGATCCAAATCTGGGAGCGGGCTTGTGTGGGAGCGGGCTTGCTCGCGAATGCGGTGGATCAGTTGGCATATGCATTGACTGATACGCCCCCTTCGCGAGCAAGCCCGCTCCCACATTTTTATCGCATTCCAATCAGCGTTTCGCGGCGCCTGGGCGGTACATTTTGAACAGCGCTTCCGGCCCCAACTGAAAATAATCCGCCGGGCCACCTCCACGCAGGATCGGCTGGGCGGCAGCCGTGTCGTACACCCCGTCTTTCAGCAGCCATTTGGCGATATGCACCGCGACCACCTCGCCGAGCACCAACCAGCTTGGCACCAGCTCCTTGTCGGCGCGCTGCAGCTGAATGATCTGCGTCACCTTGCACTCGAACGACACCGGGCTTTCGCCCACGCGAGGCACGGCGATCACCTTTGAAGCCACCGGCGTCAGGCCCGACAATTCAAACTCGTTGACCTCGGGTGATACCGGCGCGCAACTCTGGTTCATCTGCTCGGCCAGCGGGCGGGTGGCCAGGTTCCACACGAACTCACCGGTCTGTTCGATGTTGTTCAGGCTGTCTTTGCGCCCGACACTGGAAAACCCAATGATCGGCGGAATGTAGTTGAACGCGTTAAAGAAACTGTAGGGCGCCAGGTTCAGGCGGCCCTGGCTGTCGTGGGACGAAATCCAGCCAATCGGGCGCGGGCCGACGATCGCGTTGAACGGGTCATGGGGCAGGCCGTGGCCGTTGGCGGGTTCGTAGAAATGAATATCGTCGGACATGGCCGGGGTTCCTGCTGCGCTGTTCTGGGGAGGGCACCATAGTGCAATCCGGCGCGGCGGATTTCTATCATCCATATGGAATTTTCATACAGCCCCCACCTATTTTTCACAGCTCCCGGGTCAGTCTGCGCGCCAGGTCGACACCCCCTATAAGTCGACCGATTGAACGACTGAGCCTTTGGAGCCTTCTGCACAATGAACAAACTTCCTCAGATCACCCTGGCGTTCTGGGTCATGAAAATCTGCGCCACGACCCTGGGCGAAACCGCCGGGGACTTGCTGTCGATGACCTTGAATGTCGGTTACGCCATCAGCTCGATGATCCTGATCAGCGTGTTCCTGGTCACTCTGGTGACGCAACTCTGGTCGAAAACCTACAACCCGGTGCTGTACTGGATCGTGATCCTGTCCACCAGCACCGCCGGCACCACCATGTCGGACTTTATGGACCGCACGCTGGGGCTGGGTTATGCCACGGGCTCGATGATTCTGGTGTCGATCCTGGTGGCGATCTTTGCCCTGTGGCGTATCAGCGGCGACTCGCTGAACGTGAACAAGGTGCAGACCTTTCGCGGTGAGCTGTTCTACTGGATGGCGATTCTGTTCTCCAACACCCTGGGCACGGCGCTGGGTGATTTCCTCGCGGATGATTCCGGGCTGGGGTTCGCTGGTGGCGCGTTGCTGATCGGGGCGAGTATCGCGGTGGTGGTGTTGCTTAAATACTTCACGCGGATTTCGTCGGTGCTGCTGTTCTGGGTGGCGTTTGTGTTGACCCGGCCGTTCGGCGCAACCCTGGGTGACTTCCTGACCAAACCCCATGAAAAGGGCGGGCTGGACTTTGGCACCATCGGCTCGTCGGCCGTGTTGGCGGCGGTGCTGGTGGTGATGATTGCCGGGGCGGCGTATGCCCAGCGTCGGTATGGACGCCAGGCAGCTGCCGAGCTGTCTTGAGGGCAATGAAAAAGGGCCGTGTCATTGACTGACATGGCCCTTTTTTTACGCCTGTCGAACCCTTAGTCCGTAGTAATCCGCGAATGCTTGCGGGTGTCCTTCATGGTCACATACACCAACAGCGACACCGCAATACACGCGGTGACGTACCAGTAGTAACCGGTTTCCATACCAATGCTCTTGAACCACAGCGCGATGTATTCAGCGGTGCCGCCGAAGATCGACACGGTCAGCGCATAGGGCAAGCCAACACCCAGGGCGCGGATTTCGGTGGGGAACAATTCGGCCTTCACCACGGCGTTGATCGAGGTGTAGCCGCTGACGATGATCAGCGCCGCCATGATCAGGAAGAACGCGCCCCACCAGGTCTGGATGGTGTGCAGGGTGGTGAGGATCGGCACGGTGAACAGCGTGCCGAGGACGCCG
The DNA here is from genome assembly GCF_058780865.1 of Pseudomonas sp. GP01-A4. Lineage (NCBI taxonomy): Bacteria > Pseudomonadati > Pseudomonadota > Gammaproteobacteria > Pseudomonadales > Pseudomonadaceae > Pseudomonas > Pseudomonas sp. GP01-A4. The sequence goes on along the minus strand of NZ_JBYSWF010000025.1, from coordinate 66,727 downwards.
AAGGCGATCAGGATCGGCCGGCGGCCAACCTTGTCCGACAGCCCGCCGATGATGGGTTGCAGGCACATGAACAGGAACAGCGTGGCCGCCGAAATGGTGGTGGAGTCGGAGATGCTCATGCCGACGGTGTTCACCAGGTATTTCTGCATGTAGGTGGTGTAGGTGTAGAACGCCAGGGTGCCGCCCATGGTCAGGCCGACTACGGTCATCAGTTCCTTGGGGTGGCGCATCAAGGTGCGCATTGCGCTTTCCTTGGCCTTTTCTTTCTTGGTGAACGACTCGGTTTCTTCCATGCCACGACGCAGGTACAGCGCCACTACCGCACACAGGGCGCCGATGGCGAACGGGATGCGCCAGCCCCAGTCGTACAGTTGTTCGGTGGTCAGCAATTGTTGCAGCACGATCAATACCGCCAGGGCGATGAGCTGGCCGGAGATCAGGGTCACGTACTGGAAGCTGGAGTAGAAGCCCCGACGTTCCTTGGTCGCCATTTCGCTGAGGTAAGTGGCGGAGGTGCCGTATTCACCGCCGACCGACAGCCCCTGCAGTAAGCGGGCGAAAACCAGCAGGATCGGCGCACCGATACCAATGGCTTCATAGCCCGGGCTCAGGGCAATCAGCAAAGAGCCGAAGCACATCAGGTACACCGAGGCCATCAAGGCCTTTTTACGCCCGACCTTGTCGGCGTACAGGCCCATCAGCCAGCCACCGATCGGACGCATCAGGAAGCCCACGGCGAAGATCGCGGCGGTGTTCAGGAGTTGGGCGGTGGTGTCGCCTTTCGGGAAAAAGGTCTTGGCGAAATACAGGGAGAAAGCCGCGTAGACGTACCAGTCGTACCACTCGACCATGTTGCCGACCGATCCGCTGAAGATCGACCTGATACGGCTGGAGGTGGTGCGTTCTTTTGCCGGCGCAGCCGCCGACCCCAGAGGCAGGGAGTTGGAGTTATCCATTTAAGGATCCTTCATCTAATTGTTTTTGTGGAGCGCGCGGTAGCGCAGCCTGGCTGGGCTATAGCAGGAGCTGTGCCAAGCCGATGAAGGCCCGGTCTAGAAGGGTTTGCGGAAATTTTTGAGCGGAAAATTGCTGATGAATCAAGGGGGATGAGCGGAAAACCGCCGACGAAGATCGCTCCCACGCTCTGCGTGGGAGCGCATCCTGTGACGCTCCGTGTCACGATTTTAAGGGCGGACGCGGAGCGCCCAGAGCTGCATCCCCACGCGGAGCGTGGGAACGATCGGGTTAGAGGAACGTGTCCCGCGCCAGGCCATGGCGCTGCATTTTTTCATTGAAGGTGCGCCGTGGCAGTTGCAGCTCGGCCAGCACCGCCTTGATATCGCCTTTGTGCCGGGTCAGCGCGGCTTTCAGGCAATGGGCTTCAAATGCTTCCTGCTGCGCCGCCAACGATTGCCCGGCTTCGATGCCTTCCGGCTCCGGTTCACCCAGCCCCAGCACCTGGCGTTCCGCGGCATTGGCCAGCTCCCGCACATTCCCCGGCCAGTCATGGCTGAGCAGGCGCCCCAGCGCGGGTCCGCTCAGCGGCGCGAAGTTGCGGCCCAGGCGCTCGGCGGCGCTTTGTGCAAAGTGCTCGAACAGCAGGGGAATGTCTTCCCGGCGTTCCCGCAGCGGTGGCAGGCGCAGTTGTGCGACGGTCAGGCGATAGGCCAAGTCCTCGCGAAAACGCCCGGCGCGAGCTTCGTCCAGCAGGTCGGGTTTGGTGGCGGCGATGATCCGCAAGTCCACCTTGATGCTTTGATTGGAACCGAGCCGTTCGAGTTTTTGCTCCTGCAACACCCGCAGCAATTTCACCTGCTGGGCCAGCGGCATGCTTTCGATCTCATCGAGAAACAGCGTGCCGCCATTGGCGTATTCCAGCTTGCCGATGCGCTTGCCCTGGGCGCCGGTGAACGCGCCACTTTCATGGCCGAACAGCTCGGCTTCAAACAGCTGCTCGGGAATCGCCGCGCAGTTCAGCGCCACAAACGGCTTCTTCGCCCGGGGGCCGAAATCATGCAGGCAACGGGCGACCAGCTCCTTGCCGCTGCCGGTTTCACCGCGAATCAACACATTGACCGGCAAGCCGGCCAGGTCCAGGACTTGCCGGCGCAGGTTCTGCAAACCCCGGGACACCCCCAGCAGGCTCGATTCCAGTTGGGCCCGGTGATCGGCCTGCTGATGCAACCGGCGGTTTTCCAGCACCAGCCCGCGCTTGTCCAGCGCTCGGCGCAGGCTGCTGAGCAGGGCCTCGGGGCTGAAGGGTTTTTCGAGGAAGTCGTAGGCGCCGTCGCGCATGGCCTCGACGGCCATCGGCACATCGCCGTGGCCGGTGAGCAGAATCACCGGCAGGTCGGCGTCACGCCGCTGCACTTCAGCCAGCAACTCCAGGCCGCTGAGGCCGGGCATGCGCACGTCGCTCAGGATCACCCCGGGAAAGTCCCGGGGCAATTGCGCCAGGCATTCTTCGGCGCGGCTGAACAACTGCACCTCAAAGCCCGACAGGCTCAGCCATTGCTCGACGGCCGTGCGAATGCTGGCTTCGTCGTCGACCACAATCACCGCATTCAACATAGGTCTGGCGTCTCCAGTGCGATGGGCAAGGTCAGGGTAAAGATCGCCCCGTCACCTTGATTGCCGGCGCTCAGGCGCCCGCCAAGTTCGTGGACGATAGCGTACGACACGGCGAGCCCCAAGCCGAGCCCGTCGCCCACCGGCTTGGTGGTGAAGAACGGGTCGAACACGCTGTTGAGGTTTTCCTCGGCGATCCCGCCGCCGCTGTCGCTGACGGTCAGGTGCCATAGCTGCTGATCGGCGTGCAGACGGATCTCCAGGCGCTTGCGTGGCTTGTCGGCCATGGCGTCGAGGGCGTTGCGCAGCAGGTTGATCAGCACCTGTTCGAGGCGGATCGCGTCGCCGCGTACCCAGGCCGGGCGGGTCAGGTCCAGTACGGTGCCGATGGCTTCGTCCCGCAGGCGCGCATCGAGCAAGTGCAGGGACTGGTCCACCACCGTCGCCAGGTCGAGGCGTTCGCGCAGGCCGCTGGGGCTCTTGCGGGCGAAGGTCTTGAGGTGGCCGGTGAGCGCGGCCATGCGTGTGAGCATGTCGTCCAGCGGGGTCAGGGCCTGGTAGGCGTCGTCCACCCGGCCATGGTCCAGCAGCAGCCGCAGAGTCGCCAACTGCATGCGCTGGGCGGTCAATGGCTGGTTGATTTCGTGAGCGAGGGCGGCAGACATCTGCCCCAGCGCTGCCAGTTTGGCGGATTGCACCAGGCCATCCTGGGCAGTACGCAGGGCGCGGGTGCGTTCTTCCACCAGTTGTTCAAGTTCTTCGCGGCTGCGCTGGCGCAAGCGGGCGAGGCGCCAGCGCTGGGTCAGGAACAGCACCAGGAACACCAGCGCCAGCCATGAGCCGGCGGCGGCGAGGCCGGCGTTGCGTTGGTCTTCAAAGGCAAATTGTGGCTTGCGCAGCAGGTGCAAGGTCCAGCCTTCGGCCTTCAGCGGCAGGGATTCCCAAATGTAATTGGCCTTGCCGTCGGGGCCGTCGACGCGCATCAGGTGGCTGTTTTCGTCAAAGCGCTGCAAGGCTTCGGTGTCCAGCGGCAGCAATTGTTTCTTGTCGTATTGGCGGGTGGCCTTGAGTTCGGCGTGGTCGCTGTCCGACAACGGACGCAGCGCGCGGTAGCGCCAGCCCGGCTGATTGGCGATAAACACAATGCCCCGGGCATCGCTGACCAGCAGCAAGTCATTGCCCTGGGCCCACTCGCGCTCCAGTTCCGGGAACTCCAGCTTGACCACCATGGCACCGAGGAACTGCTCGTTCTCGCCGACCACCGCGCTGGAGAGGAAATACCCCGGAATCCCGGTGGTCACGCCCACTGCATAAAAACGCCCGGTGCCCTGGCTCAAGGTTTGGCTGAAGTAGGGGCGAAACGCGTAGTTGTGCCCCACATAACTGCTGGGCAGGTTCCAGTTGCTGGCGGCCACGGCTAGGCCGTTGCGGTCCATCAGTTCCAGGGTCGAGGACTGGGCGGCGCCGTTGATGCGCTCCAGCTTGCGGTTGAGCAAATCCTGGGTGGCGGTGTCCAGCGGGCCCTTCAGGGCGCTGATCATTTCCGAGTCCAGGGCCAGCACGGCGGGCAGGGCGCGGTAGCGTTCGATCAGGGTGTGCAGGGAGTTGCCATAAAGCATGAGCTGCTGATTGGCGCGGGCGGCGTCATCCACCAGGGCCAGGCGTTCGGCGTGGCGGGTAGCCAGGGCGGCAGCCAGTACCGCGCCGGCGATGATCAGCAGGGAGTAGAAGGTCAAACGCAAAGGCCGGGGAATCGCGATCATTCGAGGATGAACAGTGCAATTAGGGGCGAGCACCATAGCATGAGGCGCATGGCTGTTGTGGCGAGGGAGCTTGCTCCCGCTGGGGCGCGTAGCGGCCCCAAAAAAATGGGAGCGCTGCGCACTGGAGCGGAGCAAGCTCCCTCGCCACAGTGAGAGGTGCATGAAACAAAAAAAGGCGACCGTAGTGGTCGCCTTTTATCCTTGCAGGGGAAATGCTTACTGCACTTCAACCGCCAGGCTTTCACTGATCTTTTTCTGCCAGATGGCAGGACCGGTGATGTGTACCGACTCGCCCTTGCTATCAACGGCAACGGTGACCGGCATGTCTTTCACGTCGAACTCGTAGATCGCTTCCATGCCCAGCTCGGCGAACGCCACGACGCGGGATTTCTTGATGGCCTGGGCCACCAGGTAAGCCGCGCCGCCCACTGCCATCAGGTAAACCGCCTTGTGGTCCTTGATCGCTTCGATAGCGGTCGGGCCGCGCTCGGATTTGCCGATCATGCCCAATAGGCCGGTTTGCTCGAGGATCTGGCGGGTGAACTTGTCCATCCGCGTGGCGGTGGTCGGACCGGCAGGCCCCACCACTTCTTCGCGCACCGGATCAACCGGGCCCACGTAGTAGATGAAGCGACCCTTGAGGTCCACCGGCAGGGTTTCGCCCTTGTTCAGCATCTCGACCATGCGCTTGTGCGCGGCGTCGCGACCGGTGAGCATCTTGCCGTTGAGCAGCACGGTTTCGCCCGGCTTCCAGCTCTGCACGTCTTCCGGGGTCAGGGTGTCGAGGTTGACGCGACGGGCCGACGGGCCGGCTTCCCAGACGATTTCCGGGTAGGCGTCCAGCGGTGGCGCTTCGAGCGATGCAGGGCCCGAACCGTCGAGCACGAAGTGCGCGTGACGGGTGGCGGCGCAGTTGGGGATCATGCACACCGGCAGCGAAGCCGCGTGGGTCGGGTAGTCCATGATTTTCACGTCGAGCACGGTGGTCAGGCCACCCAGGCCCTGGGCGCCGATGCCCAGTTGGTTGACCTTCTCGAACAGCTCCAGGCGCATCTCTTCGATACGGTTGGACGGGCCGCGCTTCTTCAGCTCGTGGATGTCGATGGATTCCATCAACACTTCCTTGGCCATTACCGCGGCTTTCTCGGCGGTGCCGCCGATGCCGATGCCAAGCATGCCCGGTGGGCACCAGCCGGCGCCCATGGTCGGAACGGTCTTGAGCACCCAGTCGACGATCGAGTCGGACGGGTTGAGCATAGCCATTTTCGACTTGTTCTCGGAACCACCGCCCTTGGCGGCCACGTCCACTTCCACGGTGTTACCCGGGACGATGGAGTAGTGGATCACGGCAGGGGTGTTGTCCTTGGTGTTTTTACGCGCACCGGCCGGGTCGGCGAGGATCGAAGCCCGCAGGACGTTTTCCGGCAGGTTGTAGGCCTGGCGCACGCCTTGGTTGATCATGTCGTCCAGGCTCATGGTGGCGCCATCCCAGCGCACGTCCATGCCTACACGTACAAATACGGTGACAATCCCGGTGTCCTGGCAGATCGGGCGGTGGCCGGTAGCACACATGCGCGAGTTGATCAGGATCTGAGCCATGGAGTCACGGGCCGCTGGCGATTCTTCGCGCAGGTAGGCCTCGTGCATCGCCTGGATGAAGTCAACGGGATGGTAGTAGGAAATGAATTGCAGGGCGTCGGCAACGCTCTGAATCAGGTCGTCTTGCTTGATCACGGTCATGAGTCGCGCTCCTCTATAAGGGAACATTCAATAAAGGTGGCGTCAGTGTTGCATCGGTCGGCTGAAGCCACCTTTCCAAGGCACGCCAAAGTGGTGCAGGCGCGACGCTAAAAAGGCGCGGCAGTATAACCCGCCACGGTGGCCGATACACCCGACTATGGTCAAACTCTACCGGGCGTGATTCCCTGTAGACGCCTTTTTGATCCGAGACCCTTGATGCCTGAACTTCACGTCGGTGAACGCCACTGGTCGGTAGCCGCCGGCAGCAACCTGCTGGATGCCCTGAACCAGGCGGGCGTGGCCGTGCCTTATAGTTGCCGCGCCGGCAGCTGCCATGCCTGCCTGGTGCGTTGCCAGGGTGATATCCAGGACAACCAGCCGGATGCCCTGAGCCCGGCGCAGCGCCAGGATGGCTGGCGCCTGGCGTGCCAGTGCCAGGTCGCAGGTGACTTGCAGGTCGAAGCCTTCGACCCGCTGCGTGACGGGTTGCCGGCGACGGTGTTGAGCGTCGATTGGTTGACCCCGAGTGTACTGCGCTTGCGGCTGCAACCCGAACGCGGCTTGCGCTACCGGGCGGGGCAGCATCTGGTGTTGTGGGCCGGCAGCGTTGCGCGGCCTTATTCATTGGCCAGCCTGCCCCAGGAAGATCCGTTTCTCGAATTTCACATCGATTGCCGCCTGCCCGGCGAATTCAGCGACGCCGCCCGCCAATTCAAGGCCGGTGACAGCCTGCGCCTGGGCGAATTGCGGGGCGGCGCGTTGCAGTACGACCCCGACTGGCAATCGCGGCCGCTCTGGCTGCTGGCCTCGGGCACCGGACTCGGCCCGCTATGGGGCGTGTTGCGCGAGGCCTTGCGCCAGGATCACCAGGGCGCCATCCGGGTCATTCACCTGGCCCATGACGCGGGCGGTCATTACCTCGCCGGGCCATTGGCCCAGCTGGCTGGTGCGCATCCGAACGTGACCGTTGAGCTATGGACAGCGGCTGAGGTGACGCAGGCGTTGGCGCAACTGCGGCTTGTTTCCCGGCAAACTCTGGCTTTACTCTGCGGGCACCCGGCCAGTGTCGAGGCCTTTTCCAAGCGCCTGTTCCTGGCCGGACTGCCGCGCAATCAACTGCTGGCCGATGTGTTCCTGCCCCGTGGTTGAGCGCTGAATTTCCCAGCCGCGAGATTTGTCATGACCGATGCCATCCTGCAGCAACGCGAACGCGGGTTGCTGATTTTGCAGCTCAACCGCCCGGACAAGAAAAATGCCCTGACCCGCGCCATGTACAGCCAATTGGCCGAGGCGCTGGAGCAGGCGGATGCCGATACCTGCGTGAATGCCGTGCTGATCCAGGGCAGCAGCGAGTGCTTCACCGCCGGTAACGATATTGGCGACTTCCTCGAACAACCGCCGGCGGATCTCGACAGCCCGGTCTTCAATTTCATGCGCAGCTTGCTCAACTGCCGCAAGCCGGTGATTGCGGCAGTGGCGGGCGTGGCGGTGGGAATTGGCACGACGCTGCTGCTGCATTGTGACCTGGTGTATGTCAGCCGGGATGCACGGTTGCGCATGCCGTTCGTCAACCTGGGGCTGTGTCCGGAGTTTGGGTCCAGCTTGATCCTCCCGCGCTTGCTGGGGCATGCCAAGGCGGCGGAGTTGCTGCTGTTGGGTGAAGGGTTTACCGGCGAACAGGCTGCCGCCTGGGGCATTGCCACCGAGGCATTGGGTAGCGGTGAATCGGCCCTGGCCAAGGCGCGGGAAATTGCTGGACGGTTTGAGACCCTGGCGCCGGGCGCGGTGCAGGTCAGCAAGCATCTGATGAAAAGCGTTGATCGCGAGCAGTTGCGCAAGGTGATCGAGGAGGAGGGGGCGTTGTTTACCCAGAGGTTGAAGTCGCCGGAGGCGATTGCGGCGTTGTCGGGGTTTATCACTCGGAGATGAATGAGCGTTGACTGGTCGGCCGTCTTCGCGAGCAAGCCCGCTCCCACATTCGACCGTGTTTCTTCAGGATGTACGCGATCAAATGTGGGAGCGGGCTTGCTCGCGAATAGGCCAGTAAAGCCAACACACAAGCCAATTTGCAATGCAAAAAGCCCCGCCATTCACATGGCGGGGCTTTTGTTTTTCAGCGAGCGGTCAATCAGACCATTGGGTCGCCAACGTGCAGGATCTTCATGCCGTTGGTGCCGCCGATGGTGTGGTAGCTGTCGCCCTTGGTCAGGATGACCCAGTCGCCTTTCTCCACGACGCCGCGCTTGAGCAACTCGTCGATCGCGGCCTGGCTGACTTGCTCAGGCGGCAGCGATGCCGGGTCGAACGGTACGGTGTAGACGCCGCGGAACATGGCCGCACGGGCCTGGGTTTCGCGGTGCGGGGAGAACGCGTAGATCGGGATCGAGGAACGGATGCGCGACATGATCAACGGCGTGTAGCCACTTTCGGTCAGGGCGATGATCGCTTTCACACCCGGGAAGTGGTTGGCGGTGTACATGGCCGCCAGGGCGATGCTCTGGTCGCAGCTTTCGAAGACCTTGCCGATACGGTGGCTGGAGGTCTTGCTGGTCGGGTGCTTTTCAGCGCCGACGCAGATGCGTGCCATGGCCTGCACGGCTTCCAGCGGGTATGGGCCAGCCGCACTTTCAGCCGAAAGCATCACGGCGTCGGTGTAGTCGAGCACGGCGTTGGCCACGTCGGACACTTCGGCACGGGTTGGCATCGGGTTCTGGATCATCGACTCCATCATCTGGGTCGCAACGATCACCGCCTTGTTGTGGCGACGTGCGTGCAGGATGATTTTCTTCTGGATACCGATCAGCTCGGCGTCACCGATTTCCACACCCAGGTCGCCACGGGCAACCATCACGGCGTCGGAAGCCTTGATCAGGCCGTCGAGGGTTTCGTCATCGGCTACGGCTTCGGCGCGTTCGATCTTCGCCACCAGCCAGGCAGTGCCGCCGGCTTCGTCGCGCAGTTTACGGGCGTATTCCATGTCGGCGGCGTCGCGCGGGAAGGATACCGCGAGGTAGTCCACTTCCATTTCGGCGGCGAGCTTGATGTCGGCCTTGTCTTTTTCAGTCAGGGCCGGGGCAGTCAGGCCACCGCCGCGACGGTTGATGCCTTTGTGGTCCGACAGCGGGCCGCCGATGATCACGGTGCAATTCAGTTCGGTCGGGGTAGCGGTGTCGACGCGCATTACCACACGGCCGTCGTCCAGCAGCAGCTCGTCGCCCACGCCGCAGTCTTTCACCAGGTCCGGGTAGTCGATACCCACGACTTGCTGGTTGCCCTCGGTCAGCGGATGGCTGGTGGAGAAAGTGAACTGGTCACCGATCTTCAGCTCGATCCGCTTGTTGGTGAATTTGGCGATACGGATTTTCGGGCCTTGCAGGTCACCCAGCAACGCCACGAAGCGGCCATGCTTGGCGGCCAGGTCACGCACCAGCTTGGCGCGAGCCTTGTGCTCGTCCGGGGTGCCGTGGGAGAAGTTCAGACGGGCAACGTCCAGGCCAGCCAGAATCAGCTGTTCGAGGACTTCCGGCGAGTTACTGGCCGGGCCAAGGGTGGCGACGATTTTGGTACGACGGACGGACATGCACGGACTCCTGAGTTCAAGCGCTGGGGAAGGCTACTATGCTCTTTGGTTGTAGTCATTGTTCGTTTGCACTACTTATCGATGATTCGCTTGTTTTCACTCTGCATGAACAGATGAACAACCTTGAAGATTTTCGATGAAGGGTCGATACACTGCACAAGACAGGAGAACCCCCATGCGAATCGTGATCATTGCTGCCCTGGCCGTCAGTGTTGTCGGCTGCACCCGTTGGTCGATGGACCATCATTTGAACAATGCGTACCGCGCCTACGGTGTGGGCGATTGCCAGCGGGTCACCCTTGAGTTGTCCCAGGTCGACCGTGAAAGCCGTTCCCGGCGCTACGTGCAACCGGAAGTCTCGATGTTGCGCGGGCAGTGCCTGGAGCGCGAGAAGCTGTTTGTCGATGCGGCGCAAACCTATCAGTTCATCATCAGCCAGTACCCGGCGAGCGAGTACGCATTCCGTGCCCGTGCCCGTTTGGATACCCTGCAGCAACTGGGGCATTACCCCGGCGCGAGCGTTGCCCAGCCGCGGCCGGCGTCGTTGTGATGATATTTGTCATGCCATAGCTGGCTCGTTGCCAGTCTTGGGCTAATCTTTGAATGTCAGTTTGTATAAGTTTCTATTCAAACGGATGGCGTTCCCGGATTTGGCAGCTGTAAAAGTGGCAACCCGTTTGCGGTTGTCGCACCGATATCCGGGGAGAGCGGGCCTTCAGGCTCGTTTCGAATCACTGGAGCGGCCACATATATGGCCATTGGATGGCGACCTCATCATGTTTACTCACCGACGGATCGAGCGGCATCAGTTACCTTGCTTCCTTCAAGTGTTCAACCGCCTGACGGACAAGCCAATCGGCTATCTGGGCAATGTTTCCGAGCAGGGCCTGATGTTGATCAGCCAGTTACCCATGATGGTCGATGTGGAGTTCGAGCTGCGCTTGAAGATCCCCGGGCCTGAGGGTGAGGTGCAGGCGGTAGACCTCACGGCCACCTGTCTGTGGTGTCATGAGGATATAAACCCCCAGCATTACGATTCCGGGTTCACCATATCCCAGGCCCCAGCCGAATATGGGGAGGTGATCAGCGCGCTGCTGGATTACTTCAGCTTTGATCCGTTGCAGGCCTCTGCCTAGGTGCTGCATCCGGCGTTCATAGCGCGCCGGCTTTTTTCCAGCCCAGGTAGCGGGTCACCAGGGCGGCGCCCAGGTCCGAAGGCAGTGTGTCCAGTACCGACAGCCCGTGGGCGTTCAAGCGGTCGTGGAGTTCGTCCCGGGTATTGAGATAGTTGATCGTGCCGCAGTAGGCCAGGGCTTCGTGCAGGGTTTGCACGGGAGCCTGGCGTAACTGGTCAAGGACCTCCTCCCGCAGGCTTGCGACCATTACCCGGTGCTGGCGGCTGATGCGCTTTACGGCGCTGAGTAACTCTTCATCTTCCTCATCCCGCAAATTGGTCACTACGATCACCAGCGAGCGACGTTTCTGCCGGGCCAGCAGTTGGCTGGCGGCCGCCTGGTAATCGGCCGTACGCCGGGACGTGTCCAGGTCATACACCGCATTCAGCAACAGGTTGAGCTGGCCACTGCCCTTGACCGGCGCCAGGTAGCGCGGCTGGTCGCAGGCAAAGGTGCACAGCCCTACGGCATCGCCCTGGCGCAAGGCTACATAACTGAGCAGCAGGCAGGCGTTGAGCGCGTGGTCGAAGTGCGACAGTTCGGCGTCCTGGCTGCGCATACGGCGGCCACAATCGAGCATGAACATAATCTGCTGGTCGCGCTCGTCCTGGTACTCCCTGGCAATGGGCGTGCGTTGCCGGGCGGTGGCTTTCCAGTCGATCTGGCGCAGGCTGTCACCTTCGCGAAACTCACGCAGCTGGTGAAACTCCAGGCCCAGCCCACGCCGTTGCCGCTGGCGTACGCCCAGCTGGTTGAGCCAGTTGTCCACCGCCAGCAACTGCGCACCATACAGGCGTGCGAAGTCCGGGTAGACCCGGGTGGCGTCGCTGACGTCGATCAGGCGCCGGGCCGACCATAGCCCCAGGGCGCTGGGCAGATGCACTTCACAGCGGGTAAAGCTGAAATGCCCGCGCCTTTGGGGCCTTAGCCGATAACCCAGTTCACTGTGCTCGCCGGGCCGCAGTTCGATGGATTGCGGCAGGTCCTCCACCGCCAGGCCGTCAGGCACATGATCGAATACCTGGACCGCCAACGGTTGGGGATAATCGTGCTCCAGGGTTACCCGCACTTCCCCCCAGCGCCCCAGTGCCAGGCTGCCGGGCATCTGCCGTCGCACGCGCGGGGACGGCCGGCGGCGCAGGCGGCTGGCATCCAGCAGGGCCAGCAGCAACAGGGCCAGCAGCAGGCCCCACGTCACTGAGTGCAGGGCGTCTGGCACCTTGACCTGTAGCGCCACCAGTGCGCCGAGCAGGATACTCAGGCCCAGCAGTACACCGAGCCAGGTCAACAGCAGGCGGGTTGGTCTCATGGGCGTCTCATTGGCGTGGCGCCGGGACTTGGTCCAGCAATTGCCGGAGCACCTGGTCGACTTCCAACCCGTCGATATCCAGCTCCGGGGCAATACGCACCCGATGGCGCAACACTGCCAGGGCGCAGCCCTTGATGTCGTCCGGGGTCACGAACTCGCCCCCGCGCAGCAAGGCCCGCGCCCGTGCACCGCGAACCAGGGCGATGGAGGCCCGGGGCCCGGCGCCGATGGTCAGGCCCGGCCAACTGCGCGTAGTGCGGGCCAGGCGCACGGCGTAGTCGAGCACCTGCTCATCCAGCGCCAACTCGCTGGCAATCTGTTGCAACAGCAGCACGTCTTCGGCTTGCAGCACCGTGCGCAGCGGCTGTACGTCGAGCATGTCGGCTCGGGACGAGCGGGTGACTTCGCGCACCATGTCCAGTTCCTGCTGTGCCTCGGGATAGTCCATGCGCACCTTGAGCATGAAACGGTCCAGTTCGGCTTCGGGCAACGGGTAAGTACCTTCCTGCTCGATGGGGTTCTGGGTGGCCAGTACCATGAACGGCTGGCCGATGGGCAGCGCCTCGCCTTCAAGGGTTACCTGGCGTTCCTGCATGGCTTCCAGCAACGCTGCCTGGGTTTTCGCCGGGGCACGGTTGATCTCGTCAGCCAACAGCAGGTTGGTGAACAACGGTCCCTTGCGCAGCTTGAACTGTTCGGTATGCAGGTCGTATACGGCATGGCCGGTCACGTCGCTGGGCATCAGGTCCGGGGTGAACTGGATGCGCGCGAACTCGCCTCCAAAACAGCGTGCCAGCGCGCGTACCAGCAAGGTCTTGCCCAGGCCGGGAACCCCTTCAAGCAACACATGGCCGCCCGCGATCAACGCCGTGAGCACGTCATCGATCACCGGGTCCTGACCGATAACCGCCTTGCGCAGTTCGACGCGCAAGGCCTGGGCCAGTTGGCTGGCGCGCTGAATCGGATCAGTGGCGGGAAATTCGCTCATAGGGCATTCCTGAGGGTTTGCAGGCAGGCCACCTGGCGGCTGAAATCGGCGCTGGAGAGCCGTTTCGTCGCAGGTGGGCCAAGGGCCTGGCTGATAACAAGGGAGGGTTGGCGGGTCAGGCGTTCAAGCACCCGCAATTGTTCGGCTGTATCGAGGTGTTCGAACCCGGGATGACGGCGCCGAGCGGTGCGCTGGATGTCGCGCTGCAAAGCTTGCAGCAAGCTGTCTTGCCCGCTGCGGCGCAACAGGAAGTCGGCACTGGCGTTCAAGTGTTCCTGCAATTGCCGCCGTGCCTTGGGCGCCGGTTGCCGGATCGGACCCTGGCGCAGGCTGGCGTGCCAGAGGCCCAGGGCGATCAGTGCGGCAAGTGCCACCAGTGCCTGGGGGAAGTAGCGCAACAACAGGCTGAACAGGTCCTCGACATCCGTGTTGAACAGCAGTGTGACCTGGGTGCCCTGGCTCAGGTACCAGAGCAGCCACGCGTTATCGTGCAGGCCGATGCCCGGGTTTTTCCACAGGTCGCTGTCGGTGACCACGGTCACACGCCCTTGCCCGAGGTTGACCTGCATCAGGTGCGTCGACCGGGCGCTGTTGGCCGAGAATTGTGCCAGGTGCCTGGGGTCGGTGAGGTTGAAGTCGGTGTCGAAGCTGAAATAGGCCGGCGCTGTTTCGTTGTCCACATAGAGTTTGGTCAGGTCCGGCGTTTTCTTTTTACGCGCGGGTGCCGGAGCGTCGAATTCTTCACTGAAGGATTGGTGTATCTGCACACGATCCAGCAACAGGTCGCCACTTTCACCGGTGTCCTCATCCCACAGCGCTTCGGCTACCAGCAGCAGATGGCCGCCAGCCCGGGTCCACTGCAGCAATTGATCAACCTGGGGCGGGCTCATGTTGCTGCGCTCGCCCAGCAACAGCAGGCTGTTGCCCTTGGGCGAAAGGCTGGCCAGCCGTTCGAGGCTGTTGGCATGTTCCACCACCAGGCCCTGCTGGCGCAGAAAGTGTTCAGCTGCCAGGTAGGGGTTGGCCAGGGCTTCGGGTGAAGGGCCGCGATCGACCACTTCCTGATAAGGAATCGCCGTGTGCCAGGCATAAAAACCGCCTGCTGCCACCAAGCCCGCGACCAGCAGCCCGACCCACAGCAACGGCCGGTTCATTGCGCCGCTCCCGAGCCGAACAGGGTTCGCCAATCGCTGCATAGCTGTTGTTGCGCCAAGGCAGGCGGCAGGCGATGGCCATAGGCAAGGTTTTGCCAGTAACGGGTCAGCTCACCGCTGAATGCCAGCAGCTGCGGTTGTTGCAGTTGGCGGATACGTTCCAGGACTTCACCTTCCGTGTCGGCACTTTTCAGCGGCAGGTTGAAGTCGTGCAGCAAGCGGCTGAGCAACCCACGGTAGAGCAGGCCGAGGGCTTCCCGGGGCTGTGTTACCCACAGCTGTTCGGCGGCGTCTGCGATATCTTCGGGCAAGGTGTCAGCCCCCAGTTCAAGGCCGAACAGCTGCGAAGGCACGGGTTTGGCAGCCTTGGGTTTGCGCGGGCTGCGGCGGCTGACAAAGGCATGCAGCCAGTCGCGGTAGCGCCAGATCACCAGTGCCAGGCCACCTGCCAGCAATCCCCAGAGCAGTACTTCAAGGCCCTTGGCGATGTGCTTGAACGAATCACTGTTGAGGTTTTTCAGCAATGCTTCCAGCCAGGCTGGCAGCTTGGCATCACCTGCCGCTTTGTTTTTGTCGGCTGCTTTATCCTCGCCGAAGCGGTAACGAGTGAGCGTTTCCGGGTTCTTGAACGGTGGCTGCTCCAACAGCGTCTTGATCGAGTGACTGGCCGATTGTGTAGTCAGCGGCGTTTGGGGAACCGGTTCATCAGCCCATGCCGATGGGATCGGCGGAATCAGCGTCAGCCCGGCCACCAGCAACAGCAGCGACGCCACACCGCTCAGGCGCTGGCGCATTCGGCGGAACACCAGTTCCAGGTCCCAGGCTTCCAGCACCGTGCGGCGGTTCAGGTAAAGGCTGAAGCCACAGGCGACATAGATCGGCTCCCAGAACACCAGGATCAAGGCGTAGAACATGTTGGTCAGGTGCTCCAGCCAACGCCAGTCGTGGCCGGCGGTGAGCACCAGTTGCTGCCAATCCCAGTCGCGTTCGACCTCTTGCGGCAGGAAGAAATAGAACACGGCCATCAACCCGAACCACAGGGCGATTTCCAGGTGCACCCCGATCAGGGTCAGCCAGCGCGCGGCGCCTGCGTTGCGCTGCTGCAACACCCCGAGACGTTGTTGGCGCGCCTGGCCTTGCAGCCCTTCGAGCTGGACCACCGGCATCTCGAAGCTGCGGCTGAGGCTGAAGCGCCGCCAGGTCAGGCTGGCCAGCAGTTGGCCCTTGAGCAGCCGCGGCGATTGGCGCAGCGCTTGTTTCAGGCTGGGTGTTTCGCCGAACAGGGCCTTGGACAGGATATACAGTGGCAGGCGGTCGAATGCCGGTTTCAACCACCAGAACAGCAACAGCGCGGTGGTGGGGTGATTCCACAGGAGCACGCTGAACAGGGCGAAGACCGGCAAGGTCACGATGGCCCAACTGCTCATCAACAGCAGCCGGTGTTCCCGGGCCAGCAGGATGCCGAGGTCCATGGCCTCCCAGGAGGTACGCGGGCGGATCACGACGCTGGCATCACTCAGGCGCATGGCGATTCCGTCCGGCAAACAGCAGGTAGGCCGCCATCAGCAACCACAGGGCGGTGCCGACCAGGTACTTGACCCACGGCGCCACGGCATTGGTGGACGACCAGTACGCCTCGATAAACGCGGCGATCAGCAGGAACACCATCACACCACAAATCATTTGCACACTTTTGCGCGCGGCCAGGCGCAGGGATTCGCCTCTGGTGAGGGGCCCCGGTGCAATCAGCGCCCAGCCCAGTTGCAGGCCAGCCGCGCCAGCCAGGGCAATTGCGCTGAGCTCGAAGGCGCCATGGCCGATGACAAATGACCAGAACGTTTGCCCGTAGCCGATTTGCGTCAGGTGCCCGGCAACGGCGCCAATGATCAGGCCATTGAAGAACAGGAAAAATACGCTGCCCAGGCCGAACAGCAACCCGGCGGCAAAGGTCTGGAAGGCGATACCGATGTTGTGCATCACGTAGTAGCCGAACATCATCCAATCTTCGCTGGAAGCGCGTTCGGCTGCCCGGCCCAGGCGGCTGGCATCGGGGTTGTACATGGCCTGCATCTCGGCCACCTGCCGGGGGCTGACGATGCTGTAGATCAAGTCCGGAAACAGGTACACCAGCAAGGCAATGCCGAGCAGGCTGCCAAAGAACAGCAGGCCGGCAGCCAGCACAAATGGCCATTGCGCGCGAACCAGCCTGGGGAAATCGGCCAGCAGGAAGCTCAGCACGTTTGCCCCCATCCGGCTGCGATGACGATACAACTGTTGATGGCCGCGCAAGGCAAGCTGCTGCAACGGGTCCACCAGGTAGCTGCTGTAGCCGCGCTCCTGGGCCAGGGCCAGGTGCTGGCACAACTGCCGGTATTGATGAGGGAAGTCGACGAAGTCGGCGCCTTTGGCTTTGCCTTTCTCCAACTGCGTCAATTGCTCGGCAAAGGCTTGCCATTGTGGCTGATGGCGGCTTTCGAAAAGACTCTGTTTCATGCTGGCCCCAACAATCCGCGGGCCACACCGTTGAGTTCTGCCACGGCGCGGGCAGGGGAGACCTGCAGGGGCGTGGCCAGGATAGCGGCCAGTTCGTTGACCCGTTCGGCCGACAGTTCGCCCTGGCGTTCGGCGAAGCTGAGAATCGCCCGTTGTTCGTTCAGCTCAAGGGCGAACGGCAGGCGCAGCGCCGGGGCCTGGGGCACTTGCGGGCGGGAAAGCGGTTGTTCGCGGTAGATCACCAGGGTCCCGGCCGCCAGGTCGCCCAGGCGCTTGAAGTTGGGGTGTTGCAGGCAACTGATGGCGCCGAGGAAATAGCCGAAGGGCAGCATGTCGACAAAGCGCAGCAGGTTACGGATCAGCGAGGCGGACCAGCCGATGGGCGTGCCATCGTCCTGTACCACCCGCAGGCCCATGACCTGTTTGCCGGGCGAGCAGCCCTGGTTGAGCACTTCGAAAAGCACCATGTACCACCAACTGACGAGGAACAGCAGCAGCGAACCCAGGCCAATGCCCAGGTTGCCGAGAAAGGCCAATGCGATAAACAGGATGCCGAGAATCAGGCCGCGCAAACCCAGGTCGAAGGCAAAGGCCAGTGAGCGTACCAGCAGGCCGGCCGGGCGCAGGGGCAGGTCGATACCCTCCGGGGTCTCGATCTGGTAGCGGGTATCCAGTGGCGCAGGTGGCATCGCGGTCCTTGGCAGTGCGGCGCTGGCGCCTGGGCGGCAGCGGCGGGGTTGGAAAGACCGATGCTAGCAGTGTCGACGGTGGAAGCAACCACTCAACGATTTACTGAATATTTGTACAGGGAACACAGCGCTGGCCCCCGATGCCTGCAAGCGCCTAGACTTTGCCGGTCTTCAGCACAGGAATAGCCCGTGACCACCATTTTCTGGTACGACTATGAAACCACCGGCATCAATCCGCGTACCGACCGCCCGCTGCAGGTAGCCGGTATTCGCACCGACCTCGAGCTTAACGAGGTCGGGCCGCCGGTCAATCTCTACTGCCACCCCAGCGACGATATCCTGCCGCATCCGGCAGCGTGCGCGATCACTGGCATCACTCCCGGCGTGCTGGCGGAAAAAGGCCTGGCCGAAGCCGACTTCATGACCCGGGTGCACGCCGAGCTGGCCACCCCGGGCACCTGCGGGGCCGGCTACAACACCTTGCGTTTTGACGATGAGATGACGCGCTACAGCTTGTACCGCAATTTCTTCGATCCCTATGCCCGGGAATGGCAAGGCGGCAACAGCCGCTGGGACCTGATCGACGTGGTGCGCACTGCCTACGCTCTGCGCCCTGACGGGATCGTCTGGCCGGAACAGGACGGGCGCGTCACCCTCAAGCTTGAGCGGTTGACGGCCGCCAACGGCATCGACCACGGCCAGGCCCACGACGCCTTGTCCGATGTGCGCGCCACCATCGCCCTGGCCCGGTTGATCCGCGAGAAGCAACCCAAGCTCTATGACTGGCTGTTTCAACTGCGCAGCAAACAACGGGTCATGGACCAGGTGCGGTTGTTGCAGCCGATGGTGCATATTTCCGGTCGTTTTTCTGCCGAGCGTCATTACCTGGGGGTGGTGCTGCCGCTGGCGTGGCACCCGCGCAATCGCAATGCATTGATCGTCTGCGACCTGGGGCTCGATCCGCAAGGGCTGTTGGACGAGGACGCCGATACCTTGCGCCGGCGCTTATATACCCGCCGCGACGAACTGGCCGAAGGTGAATTGCCGGTACCGCTCAAGTTGCTGCACATCAATCGTTGCCCGGTGGTCGCACCGTTGAGCGTGCTTCGGCCGCAAGACCGCGAGCGTTTGCAGCTGGATATGGATGAGTGTGATGCGCGGGCCCTGCGGCTAAGCGACGCACAGGAACTATGGCGCGATAAACTGGCGGCGATTTACGCCGAGGAAGATTTTGCGCCAAGCGCCGATCCCGAGCAGCAGCTATACGATGGTTTTATCGGGGATCGTGATCGACGTTTATGCGAGCAAGTGAGAGTCGCCGAGCCGGCGCAACTAGCGCGCCAGCAATGGCCTTTCGATGATGAACGTTTGCCTGAATTATTATTTCGCTATCGTGCACGCAACTTCCCGGACACCTTGAATAGTGAAGAGCAACAACGCTGGAGAGTTTTCTGTCAGCAACGTTTGTCAGACCCTCAATGGGGCGCGCCAAACACCCTTGAGGGTTTTAAGCAGGCGTGTCTTGAGTTGGCTGTTAGTGCCACACCGTTTCAGCGCCAGGTGCTTGATGAATGGCAGGAGTATGTTGATGCCTTAGCGACTCGAATGAGTCTGTAATCAGCTTCCCGGTAAAATACGGACAATAAAAAACGCCAGCAAGCTGGCGTTTTTTATTGCGTTGCGTATCACGCAGCGTCCTGGCGAGGCTTAGCCCAGCAGGGTAGCCCAGCCTTCAACCACGTCGCCGCCCCACTTGGCTTTCCACTCTTTCAGAGTCTTGTGGTTGCCACCTTTGGTTTCAATCACTTCGCCGTTGTGCGGGTTTTTGTATTGTTTAACCTTGCGAGCACGCTTGGTGCCGGTAGTTTTTACGGCGCCACGTGGAGCCTTAACTTTCGAATCCGGATCCAGCAGCGCGATGATGTCACGCAGGGATTTGGAGTATTCGCCCATCAGGGTGCGCAATTTGCCTTCGAATTCCAGCTCGGTTTGCAGTTTGTCGTCTTGGGACAGGTTCTTCAAACGGGCTTGCAGCTCTTTGATAGCTTCTTCGGTGGCGCGATATTCGTTGATCAGGGACATGGGGACTACCTTATGCAGGGCGCTGGGTGAAAGGGGATAGTGGCTCAATAATAGTCAGACAGTTTGCCCAAGTAAACATTTAAGGCCGCATTTATGTAATTTACTTTGGTTGTTTGTGGCAAAAGCGTGGAATTGAGTTAATTAGTAAGGGGGATGGCCTAAAGATACTCTGGTTAAGTCTTGGCTTACTGCCGGAGTCCACGCGTTTGCACACATAATGGGGAAAAACCTTACGCTATTAAGGGGCAGGGTTGACGCAGCCGATCAGAATAAGCGTTGAGGAATACTGCAGTTTTTCTGCGCAATCGCTAGAATGGCGGCCTTTGCGAAGTTCTGGAGTTTCCCCCTAATGCGCACTTTTCGGCTGGTGATTGCTTGCCCGGACCGGGTTGGCATCGTTGCCAAGGTCAGTAACTTTCTGGCTTCCCACAACGGTTGGATCACCGAAGCGAGCCATCACTCGGACAATCTCAGCGGCTGGTTTTTCATGCGTCACGAAATTCGTGCCGATACGCTGCCCTTTGGTCTAGAGGCATTTCGCGAGGCATTTGCGCCGATCGCTGAAGAGTTCTCGATGACCTGGCGCATCACCGACACGGAACAGAAAAAACGCGTGGTCCTGATGGCCAGTCGTGAGTCCCACTGCCTGGCAGACCTGCTGCACCGCTGGCACAGCGATGAACTGGACTGCGAAATCTCCTGCGTGATTTCCAACCATGACGACCTGCGCAGCATGGTCGAGTGGCATGGCATTCCGTACTACCACGTCCCGGTCAACCCGCAGGACAAGGAGCCGGCCTTTGCCGAGGTCTCGCGCCTGGTCAAGCAGCACGATGCGGACGTCGTGGTACTGGCGCGCTACATGCAGATTCTGCCGCCGGAGTTGTGCAGTGAATACGCTGGCAAGGTGATCAATATTCACCACAGTTTCCTGCCATCGTTTGTGGGTGCCAAGCCGTATCACCAGGCATCCCTGCGTGGCGTGAAGCTGATCGGTGCAACGTGCCACTACGTCACCGAAGAGTTGGACGCCGGTCCCATCATCGAGCAGGACGTGGTGCGTGTCAGCCATAGCGACAGCATCGAAGACATGGTCCGTTTTGGCCGTGACGTCGAGAAGATGGTGCTGGCTCGCGGCCTGCGCTATCACCTGGAAGACCGGGTACTGGTGCACGGCAACAAGACTGTCGTGTTCTGATTGAAGTGTTTTGATTGAAGAATGAAGGGCCTGGGCGTTAAATCGCTACAGGCCCTTTTTTTGAGCGCGGGTGAGGACTGGAGCATGAGCGATCCACTGGACAAGGCGACTTCCAAAGCCCCCGCGACGCTGGGAGAGGGTTGTTTGAGTCGATATGACCCGGATGACCTGAGCAGTGAGGACGGCACCGAGTTTCCAGGCGCCGCCGAGTTGTGGGAACAATTGCAGGACACATCCGAATTGCCTGAAGAAAAGGCGTCAGCGGCTGTGCAAGGCAGCCGCTGACCCGGCGGGATCAAATCCGGAAACTACCCACCAGTTGTTTCAAGCGCGCCGCTTGCTGTTCCAGGTCGGAACAGGCCCGCAAGGTTGATTGCAGGTTTTCCACACCTTCCTGATTGAGGGTGTTGATCTCGGTGATGTCCATGTTGATTGACTCCACCACCGAGGTCTGTTCCTCGGTAGCGGTGGCTACCGACTGGTTCATCCCGTCAATTTCGCCGATACGCTGGGTCACGCTGTTCAGACGCTCGCCCGCCAGGTTGGCGATTTCCACACTGTCCTGGCTGTGCCGCTGGCTTTCGCTCATGGTGCTGACCGAATCCCGGGCGCCGACTTGCAGCTCCTCGATCATCTTCTGCACCTGCTGCGCCGACTCCTGGGTGCGGTGCGCCAGGTTGCGCACTTCATCGGCCACCACCGCAAAGCCGCGCCCGGCTTCCCCGGCCCGTGCGGCTTCAATCGCCGCGTTGAGGGCCAGCAGGTTGGTTTGCTGGGAAATGCTGGTGATCACTTCCAGAATCTGCCCGATGTTCACTGTCTTGCTGTTAAGCGCTTCGATATTGGTGCTGGAGGCGCTGATCATCTGCGACAACTGGTTCATCGCCTTGATATTGCGTTCCACCACTTGCTGACCGTCTTCGGCCAAGTGCCGGGCATCGCTGGCCTGGTTGGAGGCCTGTGCGGCGTTGCGGGCGATTTCCTGGGCGGCGGCCCCCAGCTCGTTGATCGCGGCCGCGACGCTGTTGGTCCGGTTGGCCTGCTCGTCGGAATTGACCATCGAGGAATTGGAGGCGCTGACCACCCGCAGGGCCACTTCATTGACCTGCTCGGTGGCCGAGGAAACTTCGCGAATCGAGGTGTGAATCCGCTCCACGAAACGATTGAAAGCGCTGCCAAGCACGCCGAATTCGTCGTGGTTCTGGATGGTCAGGCGGCGGGTCAGGTCGCCTTCACCGTCGGCGATGTCTTCCATGGCGCGGGTCATGACGTGCAGTGGCTGCAGGAGGATGCGAATCAGCATGCCCAGCAGGGCGATGATGATGACCACGGCGATGATCGTGGCGATGATCGCCGAGGTGCGGAATTCGCTGAGCATGGCGAAGGATTTATCTTTATCCACCGACAGGCCGAGGTACCAGTTCACCGAGGGCAGGCCCTTGATCGGGGTAAAGGTGACGATACGTGTCTTGCCGTTTACCTCGACTTCACTGAAGTCGCTGCTGATTCGGGGGGTGTTGTTCGGATAGACGTCGGCCAGGGTTTTCATCACCAGGCCCTTGTCCGGGTGTACCAGCACTTTACCGTCGGCACTGACCAGGAAGGCATAACCCATGCCGCCGAAGTTCAGGGCACCGATGTTGTCTACCAGGGTTTGCAGGCTCAGGTCGCCGCCCACCACGCCGACACTCTGGCCGGCCTTGGTGCTGGGGGTGGCGATGGAGATGATCAACTGGCCGGTGGCCGCGTCAATGTAGGGTTCGGTCAGGGTTGAGCCGTTGCTGCCCTGCGCGCCCTTGTACCAGGGGCGTACCCGTGGGTCGAAGCCGTCGGGCATCTTGGTATCGGGGCGGATGACGAAGCCGCCCTTGCTGTCGCCAAGGTACGTGGCCATGAACGAGGACGTCAGGGCCTTCTGTTCCAGAAGGCTGGCGACGCTGGTTGAATCCGGGTTGATGGCGATGTTCTGTGCGGCGCTTTCTATTAGCACTATGCGCCCGGTAAGCCAGGTCTGGATGTTGCTGGCAGTGACATCGCCCATTTCATGCAGGTAGTTGTTCAGGTCGTCGCGAATCGCATTACGCTGCAAGTAGTCGTTGTAGAGGGTAAACAACGCAAAGGCGGCAATGACGACAAGAGCGGCGGCAAGCAGGATTTTATGGCTGAAACGCAGATTTTTATTCATGGCTTGTGGGGTCCGCTATGGTCTTAATATCCGATGCACGTCCTTCTGGGACGCGCGGAATGGCTGCGTCAAAAAAAGTGTGATATTTCCATCTGCTCCTGCAGGAATTATCCGGCCTGTTTTTCCAAGACTTTTTGGGTCTCTCGCTTTATCTGTATCGACCATTCAGCGCCAAAGATTAACCATGGGTGACAAAATGCCTGACTCCTCGCAACTCATTATTGGTGCAGATCTTCAGGGCCAGCCGATTGCCCAGTCGATGCGCCTGGCCAACCGCCACGGCCTGATCGCAGGCGCCACCGGCACCGGCAAGACCGTGACCTTGCAGCGCCTGGCGGAAGCTTTCAGCGACGCCGGGGTCGCGGTATTTGCCGCCGATATCAAGGGTGACCTGTGTGGCCTGGGCGCTGCGGCCAACCCTCAGGGCAAGGTCGCCGAGCGCATAGCCGGCATGCCTTTCCTTAATTACACGCCCAAGGCGTATCCGGTGACGTTGTGGGATATCCACGGCCAGTCCGGTCATCCGTTGCGCACCACCATGAGTGAAATGGGCCCGCTGTTGCTCGGCAGCCTGTTGGAGCTCACCGACAGCCAGCAATCGGCCCTCTACGCAGCCTTCAAGGTGGCCGATCGTGAAGGCCTGTTGTTGCTGGACCTCAAGGACCTCAAGGCGCTGCTGAACCATTTGCGCTATCACCCGGAGTTGCTCGGGGAAGACGCGGCCTTGATGACCATCGGTTCCAGCCAGGCGCTGTTGCGGCGCCTGGCGGTGCTGGAGCAGCAGGGTGCCGAAGCGTTGTTCGGCGAGCCGGCGCTGCAACTCGAAGACATCCTGCAACCGGCCAGTGACGGCCGCGGGCGTATTCATCTATTGGACGCCAGCCGGCTGGTGCATGAGGCGCCGAAGGTCTACGCGACCTTCCTGCTTTGGCTGTTGGCCGAACTGTTCGAGCAACTGCCGGAACGTGGCGATGCCGACAAGCCGCTGCTGGCGCTGTTTTTCGATGAGGCGCATCTGTTGTTTGCCGACACCCCCAAGGCCCTGCAGGATCGCCTGGAGCAAGTGGTGCGGCTGATTCGCTCGAAAGGCGTCGGTGTGTATTTCGTCACCCAGTCTCCCGGGGACTTGCCGGACACCGTGCTGGCGCAACTCGGCTTGCGCATCCAGCACGGGCTGCGGGCGTTCACCACCAAGGAGCAGAAGTCCCTGCGGGCGGTGGCCGATGGTTTCCGGCCCAATCCGGCATTTGATGCGCTGGCGGTGCTGACCGAGTTGGGTACAGGTGAGGCATTGGTGGGAACCTTGCAGGAAAAGGGGACGCCTGAAGTAGTCCAACGCGTACTGGTAGCACCGCCGCAATCGCGGATCGGGCCACTGAGCGAAGCTGAGCGGGCAGCACTGATTGCCAGTTCGCCATTGCAGGGGCGCTATGACAAGCCGATTGACCGTGAGTCGGCGTACGAAGTGTTGATGGCGCGCAAGGACTTGGGCCCGCAAGAGGATTCGACGCCCGCCGCTGAAGAGCCAAGCTTTACCGACAAGGCCGGTGCTTTCCTCGGTACTACGGCAGGCAAGGCACTGAAATCGGCGATGCAACAGGCGGCCAATCAGATGGGCCGGCAGTTGGTGCGCGGGTTACTGGGGTCTTTGTTAGGCGGCAGCAAACGTAAATAACGATGGGATCAAATGTGGGAGCGGGCTTGCTCGCGAAAGCGGTGGATCAGTCAATATATCCAGTGACTGACACGCCACCTTCGCGAGCAAGCCCGCTCCCACACTTGGTTCTACGCCGGTCTCAGGTTTTGGGTTTGGCGTGAGCGGCCAGCCGCTCCAGCGCAGCGCGTAAATTCGGATCGGTAATCCCGTCTGCCGTGGCCTGAATGGTTTCGGCGGCGATTTCCGACAAATCCATCGTGTGCCCCACCGCACCTTGCGGCACGGTCGGCGGTTGCACCTTGAACTGGATGCGCGTCAGGCTGGCGAATTCGTCGAAGGCCATCAATTGGCGCTGCAAACGTTTCTGCTGGTAGCGCAGGCGCGTCGCCCAATGGCCGTCAGTGACGATCAGCAGCAGATTGCCCTCGCGCCACGAGGCCACATGGCAGTGTTCGCGAGCGGCGGGCTGCAGTTGGCTTTCTACCAGGCGTTGCAGATGACCAAGGCGTTGCGCATGGCCGAAGATGGCTTTTAAAGGCTTGGCTTCGCGAAGCAACACGGCGGGAGCTCGGGCCGTAAGAGGGCGAAATGCCATGACTAGACACCTTAAGTAACAGAGAGGCCATGGTAGCAGAAAGCGTCTGCGACACCGCCGCCATTGCATTACCGGCAGTTTATCCATTAAATCAACGAGTAACTTATTGCCCGAATGGGTTGAAGTTCAGCAAAAAGCCCTTATTTTAAACAAGCCCTCCAAGAGCGCCGTGCCAGCATCGTGGAATAACGCCACTTTCCTCACCCACGTTTCCGGGTAGAATGCTCGTTCGCATGCGGCCGTGAGGGCTGCTCGGGCGACTCACGGGGCGCCCTCCATCCCTATGTGTGGAAGAACCTGCCGATATGTTTGCGCCTTTGTTAAAGAAACTTTTTGGAAGCAAGAATGAGCGCGAAGTCAAACGCATGCTCAAGACGGTGCAGCTGGTCAATGCCTTCGAAGAGCAGATGGTTGCCCTTTCGGACGAGCAATTGCGCGCCAAGACCGAAGAGTTCAAGGCCCGCATAGCCAAAGGTGAAACCCTCGACAAGCTGCTTCCCGAAGCCTTTGCGGTCGCCCGCGAAGCCGGTAAGCGTGTCATGGGCATGCGCCACTTCGACGTCCAGTTGATCGGCGGCATGACCTTGCATGAAGGCATGATTGCCGAAATGCGTACCGGTGAAGGCAAGACCCTGGTAGCTACCCTGGGCGTTTACCTCAACGCATTGTCCGGCAAGGGCGTGCACGTTGTGACGGTGAACGACTACCTCGCCCGCCGGGATGCCAACTGGATGCGTCCGCTGTACGAATTCCTCGGCCTGACCGTCGGCGTTGTCACGCCGTTCCAGCCGCCGGAAGAGAAGCGCGCCGCCTACGCTGCCGACATCACCTACGGTACCAACAACGAATTCGGTTTCGACTACCTGCGCGACAACATGGCGTTCAGCATGGAAGAAAAATTCCAGCGCGAACTCAATTTTGCCGTGATCGACGAAGTCGACTCCATCCTGATCGACGAAGCCCGTACCCCGCTGATCATCTCCGGTCAGGCCGAGGACAGCTCGCGCCTGTACACCGAGATCAACAAGCTGATCCCGCGCCTTGAGCAACACATCGAGGAAGTGGAAGGCGTGGTGACCAAAGAAGGTCACTTCACCATCGACGAGAAGACCCGCCAGGTCGAACTCAACGAAGCCGGTCACCAGTTCGTCGAAGACATGCTGACCCAGATCGGCCTGCTGGCTGAAGGCGAGAGCCTGTACTCGGCGCACAACCTGGGCCTGTTGACCCACGTGTATGCCGGCCTGCGTGCCCACAAGCTGTTCCATCGCAACGTTGAATACATCGTGCAGGACGGCCAGGTCGTACTGGTCGACGAACACACCGGTCGTACCATGCCGGGTCGCCGTTTGTCGGAAGGCCTGCACCAGGCGATCGAAGCCAAGGAAGCCCTGAACATCCAGGCTGAAAGCCAGACCCTGGCCTCGACCACCTTCCAGAACTACTTCCGTCTGTACAACAAACTGTCCGGCATGACCGGTACAGCCGACACCGAAGCGTTCGAATTCCACCAGATCTACGGTCTGTCGGTGATGGTTA
This sequence comes from Pseudomonas sp. GP01-A4, assembly GCF_058780865.1. Lineage (NCBI taxonomy): Bacteria > Pseudomonadati > Pseudomonadota > Gammaproteobacteria > Pseudomonadales > Pseudomonadaceae > Pseudomonas > Pseudomonas sp. GP01-A4. The sequence continues at coordinate 40,012 of NZ_JBYSWF010000025.1, read as the reverse complement.
TCCCGCCGAACAAGCCGCTGGCGCGTAAAGACTTCAACGACCTGGTGTTCCTGACCGCCGACGAGAAATACGCTGCAATCGTCGCCGACATCAAGGAATGCATGGCCCAGGGCCGTCCAGTGCTGGTGGGTACTGCCACCATCGAAACTTCCGAGCACATGTCCAGCTTGCTGGCCAAGGAAGGCATCGAGCACAAGGTCCTCAACGCCAAGTTCCACGAAAAAGAAGCCGAGATCATTGCCCAGGCCGGTCGCCCGGGCGCACTGACCATCGCCACCAACATGGCCGGTCGTGGTACCGACATCCTGTTGGGCGGTAACTGGGAAGTGGAAGTTGCGTCCCTGGACAACCCGACCCCTGAGCAGATCGCGCAGATCAAGGCCGACTGGCAGAAGCGCCACCAGCAAGTGCTGGAGTCCGGCGGCTTGCAGGTGATCGCGTCCGAGCGTCACGAATCGCGCCGTATCGACAACCAGCTGCGTGGTCGTGCCGGTCGTCAGGGTGACGCCGGTTCCAGCCGTTTCTACCTGTCCCTGGAAGACAGCCTGATGCGCATCTTCGCCTCGGATCGGGTGAAGAACTTCATGAAAGCCCTGGGCATGCAGTCCGGTGAGGCGATTGAACACCGCATGGTGACCAACGCCATCGAGAAGGCCCAGCGCAAGGTAGAAGGCCGTAACTTCGACATTCGTAAGCAACTGCTCGAGTTCGATGACGTCAACAACGAACAGCGTAAAGTGATTTATCACATGCGTAACAGTTTGTTGGCTGCCACCAACATCGGCGAGACCATTGCCGATTTCCGCCAGGACGTGCTCAACGCCACCGTCAGCGCCCATATCCCGCCACAGTCCCTGCCTGAGCAGTGGGATGTTGCCGGCCTGGAAGCTGCGTTGAAGAGCGACTTCGGTGTCGACTTGCCGGTCCAGCAATGGCTCGACGAAGACGACCACCTGTACGAAGAAACCCTGCGCGAGAAGCTCATGACCGAGCTGCTGGCCGCTTACAACGAGAAAGAAGAGCAGGCGAGTGCCGAAGCACTGCGCACCTTCGAGAAGCAAATCGTACTGCGCGTGCTGGACGACCTGTGGAAAGACCACCTGTCGACCATGGACCACCTGCGTCACGGCATCCACTTGCGTGGCTACGCCCAGAAGAACCCGAAGCAGGAGTACAAGCGCGAGTCGTTCACGCTGTTCTCCGAACTGCTGGATTCGATCAAGCGCGATTCGATTCGTGTGCTGTCCCACGTTCAGGTGCGTCGCGAAGACCCGATCGAGGAAGAAGCCCGCCTGCGTCAGGAAGCCGAGGCACTGGCTGCGCGCATGCAGTTCCAGCACGACGAAGCGCCTGGTCTTGAGGCTCCGGAAGTATTGGGTGAAGAGGTCGATGTGGCCCTGGCCCAGGCCCCGGTGCGCAACGAACAGAAGCTGGGCCGCAACGAACTGTGCTGGTGCGGTTCGGGCAAGAAGTTCAAGCACTGCCACGGCGAAATCAACTAAGATTTTCGCCTGACGCTGCAACACCCCCGCGCCGCGACCGGCATCAGCCGTCGCGGCGTTTTGCCATTTCGTCACCGTCGATAGCGACGGGGTACACACCCAATATTTTTAGGAGCGCATTCATGGCTGTTGGTCTTGGTCCTTTGCCCACGTTGCACCCGGTTGCCGGTTTTGAACTCGGTATCGCTTCGGCGGGCATCAAGCGCCCGGGGCGCAAGGATGTGGTGGTGATGCGCTGTGCCGAAGGCTCGACCGTCGCGGGTGTGTTCACCCTGAACGCGTTTTGCGCCGCGCCCGTGATTCTGGCCAAGCAGCGTGTCGAAGGCCCGGTGCGTTACCTTTTGACCAACACCGGCAATGCCAACGCCGGGACCGGCGAGCCTGGCCTGGCCGCCGCTGCCCGCACCTGCGCCAAGCTGGCGGAGCTGACGGGCGTAGACGCCAGCCAGGTGCTGCCGTACTCCACCGGCGTGATCGGTGAGCCGCTGCCGGTAGAGAAAATCGAAGGCGCGCTGCAAGCAGCGCTGGATGACCTGTCGGTGGATAACTGGGCGGCTGCGGCTACCGGGATCATGACCACCGACACCCTGCCAAAAGGCGCCAGCCGTCAGTTTGTGCACGAAGGCGTGACCGTTACCGTCACGGGCATCAGCAAAGGCGCCGGCATGATTCGCCCGAACATGGCGACCATGCTGGGCTATATCGCCACCGACGCCAAAGTCTCCCGTGACGTGCTGCAAAACCTGATGCTCGACGGCGCCAACAAGTCCTTCAACCGCATCACCATCGACGGCGACACCTCGACCAACGATTGCTGCATGTTGATCGCCACCGGCCAGGCTGACCTGCCGGAAATCACCTCGTCCAACGGCGCGTATTTCGCCGCGTTGAAGCAGGCGGTGTTCGAAGTGTGCATGGACGTGGCCCAGGCCATCGTGCGCGACGGCGAAGGCGCCACCAAGTTTGTGACGGTTGAAGTCAACGGCGGCGGTAACCACCAGGAATGCCTGGATGTCGGTTACACCGTGGCTCACTCGCCGCTGATCAAGACCGCGCTGTTTGCCTCCGATCCGAACTGGGGCCGTATCCTGGCCGCTGTGGGCCGTGCCGGCGTGCCGAACCTGGACGTGAGCAAGATCGACGTGTTCCTCGGCGAAGTGTGCATCGCCAGCCGTGGCGCCCGGGCCGAGACGTACACCGAAGCCCAGGGTTCGGCGGTGATGCAGCAGGAAGAAATCACCATCCGTATCGAATTGGGTCGCGGTGAGTGCAGCGAAACCATCTGGACCACTGACCTGTCCCACGAGTACGTGAAGATCAACGCGGAATACCGCACCTGATACCAGGCAGGTCTTCAAACCGATTCAGAGGAAATAGTGCGGTGAAACGAGTTCATGTAGCAGCAGCGGTCATCCGGGGTGTCGACGGCAGGATTCTGCTGGCGCGCCGCGCCGATACCCAGCATCAGGGCGGCCTCTGGGAGTTTCCCGGTGGCAAGGTGGAGGCCGATGAGTCGGTCGCTACCGCGCTGTCCCGTGAATTGCAGGAGGAGCTGGGCATCCAGGTCACGGCGGCTCGTCCGTTGATCAAGGTGCAGCATGATTACCCGGACAAACAGGTGTTGCTGGATGTCTGGGAAGTCTCGGCCTTTAACGGCGAGCCCCACGGTGCCGAAGGCCAACCCCTTGAGTGGGTGGCCCAGCGGGACCTGCCGAACTATGAGTTTCCGGCAGCCAATGCGCCGATCGTTGCGGCGGCGCGTTTACCGGCTGACTACTTGATCACTCCGGGCGAGCTGGAGACACCCGTCCTGCTGCGCGGTATTCAAAAAGCCATCGCTGGTGGTATCAAGCTGGTTCAGCTGCGTGCCCCCAACGGTTACGACCCCAAGTACCGTGACCTGGCGGTGGATGCCGTGGGCCTGTGTGCGGGCAAGGCGCAACTGATGCTCAAGGGGCCGTTTGAATGGCTGGGGGATTTTCCCGCGGCCGGCTGGCATATGACCTCGGCGCAACTGCGCAAGTACGCCAGCAAGGGACGTCCTTTGCCGAAGGATCGCTGGTTGGCGGCGTCTTGCCACAATGCTGAGGAATTAGCCTTGGCGGAGTTGATGGACGTGGATTTCGTCACCTTGTCGCCGGTGCAGCCGACCCAGACTCATCCTGATGCCGAGCCGTTGGGCTGGGAGCAGGCACAGCAGTTGATCAGTGGGTTCAGCAAGCCGGTGTTCTTGCTCGGTGGGGTGGGTCCTGCTGAGCGGGAAAAGGCCTGGGAGGCTGGTGCTCAAGGTGTGGCGGGGATTCGGGCGTTCTGGCCTGAGGTTTAGGCATAACCCTGGCGAGTGGCCAGGGGAGCTGTTGTGGCGAGGGAGCTTGCTCCCGCTGGAGTGCGCAGCGCTCCCAATATTTTGGGTCTGCTACGCAGCCCAGCGGGAGCAAGCTCCCTCGCCACAGGTTGCAATCGGTCAGTAAGCGTCAGTGCGGCTTTGCCGCCGCCTGCCACAAGATCTCTGCAACGCCCTGGCGCTTGGCAATCACCCTGGCTGCCACAAAGAGCAAGTCCGACAGCCGGTTGATGTACGCCAACCCGACGCCTTCCAGCGGTTCCTCTGCATTCAGGTGCTGACACCGGCGCTCCGCACTGCGAGCCAGGCTTCGGCATACATGGGCCTGGGCAATCAACGCCGAACCACCCGGCAGAATGAAGTTCTCCAGCGGCCCGACCTCTTCATTCCAGCGATCGATCGCCGCCTCAAGGCGGTCGACTTCCGCCGCGTTCAGCGCCTTGTACACCGGCATCGCCAATTCGCCGCCCAGGTCAAACAGACGATGCTGGCAAGGTGTCAGCACCTCGATCACATCCTTCAACGCTGGATGCTGCCCGCTTTGTTCCTCCAATCCCGCCAGCAACAAACCCAACTGGCTGTTCAGCGCATCCACCTCGCCAATCGCCTCCACCCGTGGATGGTCCTTGGGCACGCGGCGGCCGTCGCCCAGGCCGGTTTCGCCCTTGTCGCCGGTACGGGTGTAAATTTTCGACAGGCGAAAGCCCATGGTTAGCGCTCCAGTTGAGTGAGTTCGTTGGGTGGCAATTGGCTGCCCGCCAGGGGCAGGCGCAAGGTGAAGCAGGTACCCTGGCCAAGGGTCGAATGCACTTCCATCTGCCCCTTGTGATTGTTGGTGATGATGAAATACGAAACCGACAACCCAAGCCCGGTGCCCTGGCCGATTTCCTTGGTGGTGAAGAACGGCTCAAACGTGCGTTTGCGCACGTTCTCGCTCATGCCGATGCCGTTGTCTTCCACCTGGATTTCTGCCCACGGCGGGTTGAGCCGGGTGCGCAGGATGATCCGGCCGGGCTCGCTGCCGTCTTCGCGCTGGTGAATCGCCTGGGCGGCGTTTTTCAGCAGGTTGAGCAGTACTTGCTCCAGTTCGTTGGCGGTGCCGGGGACCGGGCCCAGTTGCGGGTCGAACTGGCGGATGATCGCCTGGCCCTTGAAGTCGAAGCCGACGGTGAGGTCGAAGTCGTTGCCGGCAATTTCCACGGCCTGGTCGATCAAGGCCGGCAAGTCGCACGGCGCCATCTGCCGGTTGCTGCGGCGGCTGAAGCTGAGCATATGAGTGACAATTTTCGCCGCCCGGGCGCCAGCCTGCTGGATGCCGTCGAGCAACTGCGGCACTTCGCGGCTTTGCAGGTAGCGGTTGACCGAGTCCAGGTCGATGCCCGCCTGTTCGGCGTGCTCGAGGTTTTTCGGCAGTTCGTTGGACAACCGGCGGCGAATGTTCTGCACGTTATGCAGGATCGCTCCCAGCGGGTTGTTGATTTCGTGCGCCATGCCGGCGGCCAGGCCACCGACCGAGAGCATTTTCTCTGACTGCACCATCATTTCTTCCAGGGACAAGCGCTGGGTGATGTCGTCGATCCGGATCACCACGCCGCGCCCGGCACCGCCCATCAACGGGTAGAAGGTCAGGGCGTAGTGCTTGGGTTCGTCATCCTTGACCCAGGTAACGCGCTCGATCCGCTCTACGGTGTGTTGCTCTACCGTGGCCTTGATCTGCGGCAGGAACGGCTTGAGCGGCTGGAAGGCGAGGAAGATCGGCTGGTTCAGCGCCTCGTCCAGGCGGGTCCCGGAAAGTGCGCTGGCTTCCTGGTTCCACTGGGTGACGTAGAGTTGTTCGTCGAGGGCGATCAGCGCCGAGGGCATCGAGTCGATGATGCTGTTGAGGTAGTTCTGGAAGCCGGTGAGCTTTTTCTCGATCTTGCTGCGCACCTGGACTTCCAGTTCCAGCTTGCGGTTGGTGTGGCGGGTTTCTTCCGCCAGGCCCTGGGCTTGATCGTAGGCGGCCTGGGAATCGTCTCGCGCGCGCTTGAGTTGCTGCTCACGGGCTTCAATGCGCGAAAGCATGGTGTTGAAAGCTTCGGCGAGGCTGCCGATTTCATCATGATTGCCGCGCCCGGCGCGCAGGGCGTAGTTCTCTTCCCGGGTGACCTGGCGCGACAATTCTTCCAGTTCGTGGATCGGCCGGGTAATCAGGCGCTTGATCTGCCGGGCGATCACCAGCCACAGCAGCACGCTGAAGATCAGGATACCCAGGCTGGCGGTGAAGGTCCCGGTATAGAAAGCCACCGGCAGTTCGCTGCTGGCCACCAACAGCAAGTGCCCGGACGGTTTGCCGGCACGGGGTAGGGTGATCACCTGGTTGCTGCGAAATTCGGTGGTACGCCAGGTTTCAATGTCCCGGAAATTATCTGGCAGGTGCAGGCGATTGGCATGTTGCAGCTGGGCCAGGCGCGTGCCATCTCCGTCGTATAAGGCCGCGGCCCGCAATGGCGAGTAGCTGGTCAGTTCATCCAGCAGGGTTTGCGCCTTGAGCGGTGAGTCCAGGGACTCGGCGGCGAGCGACGGGTTGGACACCAGCCGACCGATGGCCTGCAAGGCCTGGGGCGCCATGCTTTCCTGGGAGATCCAGTAGGCGGCGCTGATAAAGGTCAGGTTGGCCACCAGCAAGACGGTGGTCAACAAAACCAGCAGGGCCGCCAGCAGTTTCTGCCCAACCGGTAGATTTTCGAGACGCTGGCGCAGTGGCATCAAGGTTTTCGCTGCAAAGGAACAAGCAGGCAGGGTAGCGCGTGCTTCAGTCGCTGGGCAATCCGCGTGCAGACAGTTGCCGTACCAGGCGCGCCTGGAGTTGTTGCAGGTGCGGCAAGCTCAGTTGGTGGCGGGCGGCCGCCTGGCAGGCATAGCCCAGCAAATAGCTGATTTCGGTGCGTCGGGCACTGGCCACGTCCTGGTACATCGAGGAGTAATTGGCCGCCGTGGCCTGGATTACCCGTTCCACTTCGCTGTGCAAATCTTCTGCGGCAGCGGGTTGGCCGCAGCATTCCAGCAGGTCGGCGAGTTCGGCGCACAGGGTGGCCACTTCGCACTGATGGGCTTGCAGCTCGCCATTGCGACATTGGTAAAGCACGGTCAGCGGGTTGATGGCGCAGTTCAGGGCCAGTTTGCGCCACAGGCGGGTGAGGATGTCGGTGCTCCACTCATGGGGAATGCCGGCGGCTTGCAGGTCATCCAGCCACAGCGGCGGAGTAGGGTGCCGAGCATCCCCCAGCCAGGTGTAGCCATGGCCGGCAAACACTACTCGCCAGTCACTCTCGCGAAACGCGCCTTCGGTGCTGGAGGCGAAGATGCAGCGTGCCTGGGGCAGTTGGGCGGCGACTGCGTCCTGGCTGCCAAGCCCGTTTTGCAACAGGATCAGTTCGGCGTCCGGCACCAGTCGATGTTCCAGCTGTGCGACGGCTTCCTGGGCGTCGTAGGCCTTGCATGCCACCAGCAGGCGATGAATTGGCCCAGGGCTGTCGGAGGTTTCGCCGACGACCGGGTAGGTGTGAGCCAGGCCTTGCTCGACCAGGGTCAGGCCATTGGCCGTCTGATAACTCGCCAACCGCCCGTGATCCCGCAGGATCAGGCGCACGGGCAGACCGGCGCGGGCCAGGCGGGCGGCCCACAGTGTTCCGAGGCTGCCGGCGCCGAGGACGTGCCAGGTGGTCGACATCAGTTTTTACTCCGTAAGGCTGCCCGCAGTGAACGAGGCGAAAGAACCGCTATAATGCCCGGGCATTTTAGCCCGGGCGTGCTCCATCTCTACTGAGCCGCGCCCCTTTTTTATTGGAGAAATTACATGCCGTCGTTCGACGTGGTATCCGAACTGGACAAACATGAAGTCACCAACGCCGTCGAGAACGCCGTCAAGGAGCTGGATCGTCGCTATGACTTGAAAGGCAAGGGCAGCTTCGAGTTCAAGGAAAAAGAGCTGACCGTCAACCTGACCGCGGAAGCCGACTTCCAGCTGGAAGCGATGATTGAGATCCTCAAGCTGTCTCTGGTCAAGCGCAAGATCGATGCACAGTGCCTTGAAATCAAGGATGCCTATGCGTCCGGCAAGCTGATGAAGCAGGAGGCCGTGCTCAAGGAAGGCATCGACAAGGAGCTGGCGAAGAAAATCGTCGCTCACGTCAAGGACGCCAAGCTCAAGGTCCAGGCCGCCATCCAGGGCGAGCAGGTGCGTATCACCGGCAAGAAGCGTGACGATTTGCAGGAGGCCATTGCTGCCCTGCGCGCCAAGACCTTCGACATGCCGCTGCAGTTCAATAACTTCCGCGACTGATAGCACTTTGGGGAACCTGTGGGCGTTTTTGACGTCCCACGCCCCAGAACCTGCGCCCACCATTGAGCCCTACGGGGCTCAATTGTATTTAGGGCCAACCAATAGGCCGAGCATCCGGTAAACAGGAGAATGTAGATGGACTTGAACGCTGAAGTGGATCACCTGATCAAGAGCTCGGAGTCATGGTTACCGATGATCATGGAATACGGCAGCCGATTTTTGCTGGCGGTGGTCACCCTGGCCATCGGTTGGTGGCTGATCAACGTCTTGACCCACCGAGTGGGGCGTTTGCTGGCACTGCGTAATGCGGACCTGGCGCTGCAACACTTCATTACCAACCTGGCGAACATTGCGCTCAAGGTCATGCTGGTGGTCAACGTGGCCTCGATGATCGGCGTCGCAACCACCTCGTTCGTTGCCGCGATCGGCGCCGCCACCCTGGCCATCGGCCTGGCCTTGCAAGGCAGCCTGGCGAACTTCGCCGGCGGCGTGCTGATTCTGTTGTTCCGTCCGTTCCGCATTGGTGACTGGATCGAAGCCCAGGGCACTTCCGGTACCGTCGACAGCATCCAGATCTTCCACACCGTGTTGCGCACCGGCGACAACAAGACGGTGATCATCCCGAACGGCAGCCTGTCCAACGGCCTCATCACCAACACCAACCGTCAGCCGACCCGCAAGGTGGTGTTTGACGTGGGGGTCGACTACGAAGCCGACCTGCAGAAAGCACGTGAAGTGCTGCTGGAACTGGCCAAGGATCCACGGGTACTGGCTGATCCTGCGCCGGCAGCCGTGGTTTCGACCCTGGGCGACAGTTCAATCACTGTATCCCTGCGAGTCTGGACCAAGACCTCGGATTATTGGGATGTGATGTTCATGTTCAATGAACTGGCACGTGACCGTTTGAAAGCGGCGGGGATTGATATTCCGTTTCCACAACGGGTTATTCGCGTCATGCAGGAAAGTGCTACGAAGTAATGCTATGACTTGCGGATCAAACTTGTCGGATGTGTCAGGTTTGATGTGTAGGATCAAACTAGATAGTTAGCTTGCTAGTTATGTGGTTATTGAGATCAAGTTGCAATAAAAAAGCCGCTCACTTGCGAACAAGTGAGCGGCTTTTTAGTTAGGGCCGAAACCCTAAGTCATCGTTGTAATCAAACTGCCAATTACAAGATGTTCAGCGGGTATTGCGCGATCAGACGCAGTTCGTCGATGGACGCCGAACCGTAGTACACACCATCGCTGGAGCGATAAGTGGCTTGACGCACGCGCAGGCTCAGGTCTTTTGCCGGGCCGCTCTGGATCACGTACTTGGCTTCGATGTCACGTTCCCACTCTTTGCCGTTCGAGGTGTCGGCGGTGTTGGCGCCGGTACCTTTGACGTAGCGAGTCATGAAGCTCAGGCCTGGTACGCCGAAAGTCGCCATGTTCAGGTCGTAGCGAGCCTGGAACGACTTCTCGTCTTCAGCGTTGAAGTCGGAACGAGCGATGGAGTTGGCAAGGAAGATCGTGCCGCCGCCGTCTACGCCGTAGCCGTAGTCACCGTCACCGCTGACCTTCTGGTAGGCCAGGGTAAAGGTGTGAGCCTGGATGGTGTACGCGCCTTGCAAGCTGTAGGCACGGTTGTCCAGTTTGGTGGTGCCGTCTTTCTCAGCCCGTTGCAGGCCAGCGCCATCACTTTTGGTGCTGTAGATGTTGAAGTCGACTGCCAGGGACTGCTCATTGCTGAGCGCATGGGTCCAGTTCAGGTTGGCGTAGGTTTTCTTCCAGTAGTCTTCGGTCTTCGCGTAGTAGAGGCTGGCGCTGACTTCTGGAGTCAGGGCGTAGACACCACCGATGAAGTCGGTTTTTGTCAGGCCCAGGCTGTCGCGGTAGGTCTGGGCTTGTGCCACGCTCGAAGTGAAGTGACCGCCTTCAAGTTTCAGGCCTTTGATCTCGTTGCTGGTCAGCGAGATACCCTGTGGCAATTCAGGCAGCAGACGGCTGTCATCGGAAGCGAATACAGGCGCGGTGGTGTACTGGTCGCCGATTTTCAGGACCGTATCGGAGATACGGAACTTAACTGCGCCGCCGCCCTTGGAGTAATCATCCTGAGCGCGACCGTCGGAGCCAGTTGGAAACAGGCCAGTGCCGGAACGACCCTTGCCGCTGTCCAGTTTGACGCCCAACAGACCGATGACGTCGACACCCACACCGATGGTGCCTTGGGTGAAGCCCGACTGGTACAGGCCGTTGAAGCCCAGACCGGTTTCGTCGACGCGGCTCTTGCCGGTGTCATTGTTACGGAAGTCGCGGCTAAAGTTCAGGAGGCGAGTGTTGATGCTGAAAGTACTGTCTTCAACAAAGCCCTTGGAATCGTCCTGGGAGGACGCCATTGCGAACTGCGAGGTGCCTGCTGAAACAGCCAGGGCGATCATGCTCCACTTCATCACGCGCATCGTGATTTGCTCCTTTGGTTTTAGGAAGAGTACTGCCGTCCCACCTATATTTTTGTCTGGGCGGCTCTTTCTTTTTTGTGTCGGCGCAAAGTTATATCACGCAGACATTATTGACGATACTTGCACATCTATCCTTTCAGCTTCTTTACGGGCCTGTCGTAAATTGCTAGCTCCATGTCGCAAATTCACAGTCCACTTGTAACCGGACTGACAACTTCAATGCTGTTTTAAAACCTTGGAAGCGGGGTGGAAAAGTCACCCCTGAAAGTTTCAACTCATCCCTGTCAGGCATTGAACCGCTGTTATTTTCCGTCGCGAAACACCTGCTTCCCGCCGGTGCCGTTGTCGACGATATGGGTGTGAATGCAACAAGCGTGCACAAACCCGTAACCGAATGTGATTTTTTCGTGAAAAGTGTCAACGGCCTGTAAAAACCGCATAAGCACGGGCTTTTTACGCCGTTTGGTTTGGCCTTGACGCGCCTGCCGCACTCCGGTTCGGTGGCGCATAAAACCTGTACCAGAGCAAAACGTTACCGGTTCACCCCGTTCGGTGGGTAGTTGGCGGATCCCTTTGAAGCACAAATGGGTCATTTTGGTGCAGTGCTTCACTGACTGCGTTTCTGCTCCCGTTCACCCTTGGCCTTTTGAAAGCCGTCTGGCTCAAGGTCTTGAAGCATGTTCTGCGTCCCGACTTTGACCAGAATTGGATACATTGGTCATTTAGCGTAGCTGAAATATTGGCCTGTCTCGAAATGGTGCGCTTTTTTTCGTGGCGTCCTGTTTGGGCGCATATTCGGCCACGCGCATTCGCCGTGAAGCGACCGGCATTCGCAGGTATGCTGGGCGCCTGAAACCTGACCCGCCGAACGGGAGTGACTGCTGTGTTCGCCTTAGATCCACGCCTTCAACAAGACACCTTGCCTATCGGGGATTTCCCCCTGTGTCGGCTGCTGCTTTCCAATGACTCGAATTACCCCTGGTTCATCCTAGTGCCGCGCATCGACGGTATCAGCGAAGTGTTTCAACTGGATGTCGCCGACCAGCAGCGGGTGTGGCAGGAAAGCACGGCACTGGCACAGTGGCTGAACGAAGGGTTCGGCGCCGACAAAATGAATATCGGTGCCTTGGGTAATGTGGTCAGCCAACTGCACGTGCATGTGATCGTACGCAAGCGCGACGACGCGGCCTGGCCTGCGCCGGTCTGGGGCAAGCACCCGGCGAAGCCCTACAGTGACGAGCAAGTGGTGGCAATTCGTGCGCGCCTGCGCGAGATCCTGCCGGCCGACTTCACGTTCCTGGAGGCTTGAGCCATGGATCTTCAAGCCCGCGTGACCGACCTGGAAAGCCGCCTGGCCTTTCAGGACGACACCATCGAGACCCTGAATGACATCCTGGTCACCCAGCAGCGTGCCGTGGAACGCCTGCAGTTGCAGATGACTGCGTTGCTCAAGCGCCAGGAAGAAATGGGCGGCCAGTTCGAGTCGTCCGAGGAAGAGGCGCCGCCGCCTCATTATTAATAAGGCAGGGGTTGACCCCCCGGGCATAAAAAAACCGCGATGCAGCCAGGCTGCATCGTGGTTTCTTTTTTTCGGGGTGCTGGAATCAGCGACGCGGCAATGCGGCGATCACATCTTCAGCTTGCAGCCCCTTGTCACGGTTCATGACGGAGAACTCCACGCGCTGGCCTTCCACCAGTACGCGATGGCCTTCGCCGCGAATCGCCCGGAAGTGGACGAAGATATCGTCGCCCGAATCCCGGGAAATAAAGCCGAAGCCCTTGGAGGTGTTGAACCACTTGACGGTCCCGGTATCCCGGTTGGTCATGTCGTAGCTTTGCGACGCAGCGGCCGGGGAGGAGCGGTAAAAACTGATGGCCAGATGAAGAACGATGGCGACCAGTGCTATTGCCAGGCTGAGCAGGACGGCCGGGTGGCCACCCACTTCAGGCATAGGCGCCAGCAGGGTGAGGGTTTGCACGACAACAGCCAGGACCAGCAGGGCGCTGACCAGGTTTTGCAGTTGATGACGCGGGCCTTTGTTCCAGTATGGAATGACTGGAGCCAGTGTCAGGTTAAGAAGACCAAAGAAGGTCAGGTAGAGAGCGTCAGGTTGCTGCAGGTAAGGCAGGGTCTCTGATCGCAGGCTGGGGATAAAGGACAGCAGCAAAGCTGCAGCGCCCGTTAGCAGGTGGACGATTTTCAACATTTTGATTAACTCACGTTAAGACGGATCACAAGGAAGAGCTGACGGGCACGGTTCGCTTCTGAACAATGGGAGGCGTTGGGCACGTGCACGGGTATCAGCCTATGCCGCTTGCCGCGAAAAATATCGGCGGCGACACGCTGCCTATTTAACAGCAAAGCCTGTGCCTACTCAAATCAAGCATTTCAGGCTGTTACAAGGGGCGCGGCATTTCTGCGTCAAACACTTGTCCTAGACAGGTGCAGGCTTTTTCGCAGGTGCTGGGTAATTTTTCCGGTAGCTGTTGAAGCCTTGCCTGTCGGGCAAGCCCGCTCTGCAAGGGGCGATTTGCCGCACCTTGAAAGGGTCAGCCAGGCTGCGCACGGCCGGCACTCTTGCTAGAGTGGTCCTGCACCTGATCAATGAATTTTTATCAATTGAAGGGGAAACACATGGCAATCGATATTGGTATCAGTGAAGAAGACCGTAAATCAATCGTTGATGGACTTTCGCGACTGCTTTCCGATACCTATGTACTTTACCTGAAGACCCACAACTTCCATTGGAACGTAACGGGGCCCATGTTTCGTACACTGCACTTGATGTTTGAAGAGCAGTACAACGAACTGGCGCTGGCGGTGGATTCAATCGCAGAGCGTATTCGTGCCCTGGGCTTTCCCGCGCCGGGTGCCTACTCGGTGTATGCGCGACTTTCTTCGATCAAGGAAGAAGAGGGTGTGCCAAGCGCTGAAGACATGATCAAGCAACTGGTCGAAGGCCAGGAAGCGGTGACTCGCACAGCCCGGGGGATCTTCCCGTTGTTGGATAAAGTCAGTGATGAACCGACGGCGGACTTGCTGACCCAGCGTATGCAAGTGCATGAAAAGACCGCATGGATGTTGCGTTCCCTGCTCGAAAACAAATAACACCGGTGGCGGGCGGGCGTCGAGCTGACGCCCCTCGCATGCCTGCTTTCCGGCGATTTCCGCGATTCCGCGAGCTTCCTGATACGCGCGTTGGCTTGTCCTACGGTGATCGGCTCCCTGTCTTCTGGCTGCACTTGTCGTCTTGATGTTTTATAGCTCAACGGCCAACGAGAACATGAGTGGCCGTCAGGCAATGGAGTGTCAAGTGTATGTCACGCGGAGCAGGTAATGGAGTTATGGAAACGTGCGGATTGCACAAGATAAAGGTAGATCCCTTTGCCAAGGGGTTCGATATGAACTTGGCCAGGCCATTGTCCCGATCGGTTCGGCTTAATGGTTTTTCGACGTGTTTGCGGCTCGAAGAGGTGTATTGGAATATCCTCGCGGAGATCGCCAGGATCAATACGTGTTCGGTCAGTGCGCTGCTGTCTTACGTGGACCGGGAAGTGCACTTGCGTTATGGCGGTGTAAAGAACTTCAGCGGTCTGGTCAGGGTGGTTTGCGTGGTGCATGTATTGAAAGGGCGGCTTGTCGCGCCCAGTGTCCAGCCGGACCCTGCATGAACCTTGTGCCGGGCGCCCGTCCCGGGATTGCCCTGGGTCGGGCGCCCGGCAGAAGCCTGCTGCAGTCATCTATATAAAGAGCAGCGCGCCGCTACGGCTGCACAGCCTCGATTTACCAGATATAATCCCGGGCTTTGCTGCGCATGCCGGGACTTTCCCACAGGATAGAGCCAGGGCAGGGCGTGGCGCAGTAATGATCTGATCGCCGAGACATCTCCATGCCCATGTACGACTATCAATGCGCTTCCTGTGGTCATCAGTTGGAAGCCATTCAAAAGATCAGCGCAGCGCCGCTGGTCGATTGCCCTGCCTGCCAGGCACCGGAGCTCAAGAAGATGTTGTCCATGCCGGGCTTTCGCCTGAGTGGCAACGGTTGGTACGAGACCGACTTCAAGACCGGTTCGAAGAAGAATCTGGCCGGCGGCGACAAAGCAGACTGAGTTGAACTCTACGCGCAGGCTCCTGCATTATCCGTCACCTGACTTAGCTGTACGGTGATGAGGCGGGCCTCCACCGAATTTCGAATTACGAGAAGCGAAACCACTATCATGATGCGCAGCCACTATTGCGGCCAACTGAACGAGACCCTGGAAGGTCAGGAAATCACCCTTTGCGGATGGGTTCACCGTCGCCGCGACCACGGCGGGGTGATCTTCCTCGATATCCGTGATCGTGATGGTCTGGCCCAGGTGGTGTTCGATCCGGACCGCGCCGAGAGCTTCGCCGCCGCCGATCGCGTGCGCAGCGAGTACGTCGTGAAGATCACCGGCAAGGTTCGCCTGCGTCCGGCCGGTGCCACCAACGCCAACATGGCGTCGGGCATGATCGAAGTGCTGGGTTACGAACTGGAAGTGCTGAACGAGTCGGAAACTCCGCCGTTCCCGCTGAACGAGTTCTCTGACGTTGGCGAAGAAACCCGCCTGCGTTATCGCTTCCTGGACCTGCGTCGCCCGGAAATGGCCGAGAAGCTGCGCCTGCGTTCGCGCATGACCACCAGCATCCGTCGCTTCCTCGACGAGAACGGCTTCCTCGACGTCGAGACGCCGATCCTGACCCGTGCTACCCCGGAAGGCGCCCGCGACTACCTGGTGCCGAGCCGTACCCACGCCGGTTCCTTCTTCGCCTTGCCGCAATCGCCACAGCTGTTCAAGCAACTGCTGATGGTCGCCGGCTTCGACCGTTACTACCAGATCGCCAAGTGCTTCCGTGACGAAGACCTGCGGGCCGACCGCCAGCCGGAATTCACCCAGATCGACATCGAGACCAGTTTCCTCGATGAAAAAGAGATCATGGGCATCACCGAGCAGATGATCCGCAACCTGTTCAAGGAAGTGCTGAACCTGGAGTTCGGCGAATTCCCGCACATGACCTTCGAAGAAGCCATGCGTCGTTACGGTTCCGACAAGCCAGACCTGCGTAACCCGCTGGAACTGGTTGACGTTGAAGACCAACTGAAAGATGTCGACTTCAAGGTGTTCAGCGGCCCGGCCAACGACCCGAAATGCCGTATCGCCGCACTGCGCGTGCCTGGCGCTGCGAGCATGCCGCGCAAGCAGATCGACGACTACACCAAGTTCGTCGGCATCTACGGTGCCAAGGGCCTGGCGTACATCAAGGTCAACGAGCGCGCCAAGGGCGTCGAAGGCCTGCAGTCGCCAATCGTCAAGAACATCCCTGAAGCCAACCTCAATGTGATCCTGGATCGTGTTGGCGCGGTTGACGGCGACATCGTGTTCTTCGGTGCCGACAAGTCGAAGATCGTCAGCGAAGCGCTGGGTGCACTGCGGATCAAGGTCGGCAACGACCTGAACCTGCTGACCTGCCAGTGGGCGCCGATGTGGGTTGTCGACTTCCCGATGTTCGAAGAAAACGACGACGGCAGCTTCAGCGCACTGCACCACCCGTTCACCGCGCCGAAGTGCACGCCGCAAGAGCTGGAAGCCAACCCGGCTGGCGCTCTGTCCCGTGCCTACGACATGGTGCTCAACGGCACCGAGCTGGGTGGCGGTTCGATCCGTATCCACCGCAAGGAAATGCAGCAATCGGTCTTCCGCCTGCTGGGCATCAACGAAGATGAGCAGCAAGAGAAGTTCGGCTTCCTGCTCGACGCCCTGAAATACGGCGCGCCACCCCATGGCGGCCTGGCCTTTGGCCTGGACCGTCTGGTGATGCTGATGACCGGTGCCCAGTCGATCCGTGAAGTGATTGCCTTCCCGAAAACCCAAAGTGCTGCCGACGTCATGACGCAAGCGCCGGGTGTGGTGGATGCCAAGGCACTGCGCGAGCTGCATATCCGTCTGCGCGAGACACCAAAGGCTGAGTAAGGCCGCAGCGTGAAAGCGCGATAAGGTTTTACATTGTCAGCTAAGGGCGCATCTTCGGATGCGCCTTTGCGTTACAAGGGCTGCACGTTAAAGAGGGAAGTCCCGCCTGGGGCGGGATCGACAGGTTTCTACAGAATTTCGGAGTTGTGTTATGGCTGGCCATTCCAAGTGGGCGAACATCAAGCACCGCAAAGAGCGTCAGGATGCCAAGAAAGGCAAGATCTTCACCAAGTGGATTCGCGAGCTGACCGTTGCCGCGCGCCAGGGTGGCGGTGACCCGGGTTCCAACCCGCGCCTGCGCCTGGCCCTGGACAAAGCCCTCGGCGCCAACATGAGCCGCGACATCATCGACCGCGCCGTGGCCCGTGGTGCCGGTGCGGCCGATACCGACGACATGGTCGAGTTGAGCTACGAAGGCTACGGCCCGGGTGGCGTGGCGGTGATGGTCGAGTGCATGACCGACAACCGCAACCGTACCGCGGCTGCCGTGCGCCATGCGTTCAGCAAATGTGGCGGCAACCTCGGCACTGACGGTTCGGTGGCCTACCTATTTGAGCGCAAGGGGCAGATTTCCTTCGCGCCTGGCGTGGATGAAGATGCGCTGATTGAGGCGGCAATGGAGGCCGATGCCGACGACGTGGTGACCAACGAAGACGGTTCCATCGACGTGTTCACCTCGTTCGCGGGCTTCTATTCGGTGCGTAACGCCCTGGAAGCGGCTGGTTTCAAAGGCACCGACGCGGAAATCGTGATGCTGCCGACCACCAGCGCCGAGCTGGACCTGGACGGGGCGCAGAAGGTACTCAAGATGCTCGACATGCTTGAAGACCTGGATGACGTGCAGAACGTCTATTCCAATGCCGATATTCCGGAATCGGTGGCTGAACAGCTAGGCTGAAGGATGATGCAGATCTAATGTGGGAGCGGGCTTGCTCGCGAAGGCGGCGTGTCAGTCAGTCAATACGGTGACTGATACACCGCCTTCGCGAGCAAGCCCGCTCCCACATTTTGATCTTGGCTATATCAAGAATTTTTTATCCAACTGCAGGCGTTATGACTCTAATCCTAGGTATCGACCCCGGTTCGCGAATCACCGGCTTTGGCGTGGTCCAACAGACCCCGCGAGGCTGCGTGTACGTGGCGTCGGGCTGTATCCGTACCGGCGCCGGCGAGTTGGCCGAGCGCTTGCAGATCGTGTATCGCGGCGTGCGTGAAGTGATCCAGACCTATGGGCCGGTGACCATGGGCATCGAAAAAGTGTTCATGGCGAAAAACGCCGACTCCGCCCTGAAGCTCGGCCAGGCCCGCGGTGCGGCCATTGTGGCCGGAGCCGAGGAGGGCATGGAGATCGCTGAATACACCGCGACCCAGGTCAAGCAAGCCGTGGTCGGTACCGGTGCTGCCAATAAAGAGCAGGTGATGATGATGGTCATGCACATGCTCAAACTCACCGCCAAACCGCAAATCGATGCCTCCGACGCCCTGGCCATTGCCATTTGCCATGCCCATACCCGTTCCAGCCTGATGCCCCATGGCTTGGGGACCGCACGCAGTCGTGGCGGCCGGCTGCGTCTCTGATAGCATCAGCGCATTCATTCTGCGTGGGGTGCATGAACGGCCTGTGCTGTCGGCCGGCATGCCCGCGTTATTACCGGCCAGGCCTTGATTTGAGCCGATTCTTAAGGATTCGAACGTGATTGGACGCTTGCGCGGCACCCTGGCTGAGAAACAGCCACCGCACCTGATTCTGGATGTAAACGGGCTGGGTTATGAGCTTGAAGTGCCCATGACCACCCTCTACCGCTTACCGTCGGTCGGTGAACCGCTGACCCTGCACACTCACCTGGTGGTGCGCGAAGACGCGCAATTGCTCTATGGGTTCGTTGGCAAGCGTGACCGGGATTTTTTCCGTGAGCTGATCCGCCTCAACGGCGTGGGGCCGAAGCTGGCGCTGGCGCTGATGTCGAGCCTGGAAGTGGATGAATTGGTGCGCTGTGTGTCGGCCCAGGACACGTCCGCGCTGACCAAGGTGCCGGGCGTTGGCAAGAAAACCGCCGAGCGCCTGCTGGTGGAGCTCAAAGACCGCTTCAAGGCCTGGGAGGTTGTGCCGAGCATGTTTGCCCTGGTGCCCAACCAGCCTGATGCGCCGGGTGTGCCGGTGGCCAGCGCTGAAAGCGATGCGGTCAGCGCGCTGATCTCCCTGGGCTACAAGCCGCAAGAGGCGAGCAAGGCCGTGTCAGCCATCAAGGACAAGAACCTGAGCAGCGAAGACATGATCCGCCGCGCCCTGAAGGGAATGATTTAAGTGATTGAAGCTGATCGTCTGATCGCGGCCACCGGGCCTCGTGATCGTGAAGAAATCCAGGACCGGGCGATTCGCCCCCTGAGCCTTGCCGAATACATCGGCCAGCCCACCGTGCGCGAGCAGATGGAGCTGTTCATCCAGGCCGCGCGCGGGCGCAGCGAGTCCCTGGACCACACGTTGATCTTCGGCCCGCCCGGGCTCGGCAAGACCACCCTGGCCAACATCATCGCCCAGGAAATGGGCGTGTCGATCAAGTCCACCTCCGGCCCCGTGCTGGAGCGCCCGGGCGACCTGGCGGCGCTGCTGACCAACCTGGAGCCCCACGACGTACTGTTTATCGACGAGATCCACCGGCTTTCGCCCATCGTCGAGGAAGTACTGTACCCGGCCATGGAAGACTTCCAGCTGGACATCATGATCGGTGAAGGCCCGGCGGCGCGCTCGATCAAGCTCGACCTGCCACCGTTCACGCTGGTGGGTGCGACCACCCGTGCGGGCATGCTGACCAACCCGCTGCGAGACCGTTTCGGGATTGTTCAACGTCTAGAGTTCTATAGCACGGCGGATCTGGCCACCATCGTCAGCCGTTCGGCGAGCATCCTTGGCTTGCCCCTGGACCCGGAAGGCGCCTTTGAAATCGCCCGCCGCGCCCGTGGTACCCCGCGGATTGCCAACCGTCTGCTGCGCCGGGTGCGCGACTTTGCCGAAGTGCGGGCCAAGGGGCATATCACCAAGCCCGTGGCAGACCTGGCGCTGAACCTGCTGGATGTGGATGAGCATGGCTTTGATCACCAGGACCGGCGCCTGCTGTTGACCATGATCGAGAAGTTCGACGGCGGCCCGGTGGGCGTGGACAGCCTCGCCGCCGCCATCAGCGAAGAGCGGCATACGATTGAGGATGTACTGGAGCCGTATCTGATTCAGCAGGGCTACATCATGCGCACGCCAAGGGGGCGTGTGGTCACCCGGCATGCGTATCTGCACTTTGGGTTAAACATTCCGTCACGATTGGGCGAGATGCCCGTAGTAGACGAATTCCTCGATGCAGTAGACGATTAAAAACGCTTGGCGATTCGATTTATTCGGAGTTTGTGCTGTCCTAGTGGCTGGCGTCGTCATTCTTTCGTTAGAAATGTGCCACAGAATGAAAAACAGTTGCCTGGCCGGATTGGCAACCTGAGGAGTAAGCACTAGAGTATGCGCGCGCAAAACGGGGATCAGTCGTTCGCACATCGCTGTCGCGTTTATTACGAGGACACCGATGCTGGCGGCATCGTTTATTACGTCAATTACCTAAAGTTCATGGAGCGGGCTCGAACCGAGCGGCTACGGGAGCTGGGCTTTGCCCAATCCCAGCTGGCAGGGGAGGACCTGTTGTTTGTCGTGCATTCCAGCGAGGCGCGTTACCACGCGCCGGCGCGACTGGACGACGAGCTGCTGGTCAGCGCAGAAATAACCGAATTGAACCGTGCCAGCCTGCGCTTTAAACAGCAGGTCAGGCGGGCTACGGATGCAACGCTGCTCTGTGAGGGGCAGTTCCTGGTGGCCTGTGTTCGCACCAATAGTTTGAAACCCCGGGCCATTCCCGAAACTCTACGCGCGGCCTTTGCCGGCGTGAGCGGCGCGGGTAAACATTCAGAGCAGGAGATTTAGCGTGGAACCTACCGTCGTCGACCATTCCTCCATGTGGAGCCTGGTCAGCAATGCCAGTGTCGTGGTTCAACTGGTGATGCTGGTCCTGGTAGCCGCATCGGTTACCTCTTGGGTCATGATTTTTCAGCGCAGCAACCTGCTGCGTGCTGGTCGACGTGCCCTGGAGAGCTTCGAAGAGCGCTTCTGGTCGGGTATCGACCTGTCCAAGCTGTACCGCCAGGCGGGCAGCAACCCGGACCCGGATTCGGGCGTCGAGCAGATCTTCCGCGCCGGCTTCAAGGAATTCTCCCGTCTGCGCCAGCAGCCAGGCGTTGACCCGGAAGCGGTCATGGAAGGTGTGGCCCGTGCCATGCGCGTCGCCATCTCCCGCGAAGAAGAAAAGCTTGAGCAAAGCCTGCCGTTCCTCGCCACCGTAGGTTCCGTCAGCCCGTATATCGGCCTGTTCGGTACCGTATGGGGGATCATGAACTCCTTCCGCGGCCTGGCCCAGGCCCAGCAAGCGACCCTGGCCACCGTGGCCCCGGGTATCGCCGAAGCGCTGATCGCCACCGCCATCGGCCTGTTCGCAGCTATTCCCGCAGTAATCGCCTACAACCGTTTTGCCGCTCGTGGCGAAACCTTGATCAGCCGTTACTACACCTTCGCCGATGAATTCCAGGCGATCCTGCACCGTAAAGTGCACACCAGCGAAGAATAAGCAGGTAATTCCCAATGGCTTTAATCGCTCGAGCTCGCAAAAAGCGCAAGCCGGTCGCCGAGATGAACGTAGTGCCTTACATCGACGTGATGCTGGTGCTGCTGGTTATCTTCATGGTGACCGCGCCGATGCTCAATCAGGGCGTGAAGGTTGATCTGCCCAAGGTTTCCAGCGAAGCCTTGCCGCAGGACAACAACACCCAGGTCCTGACCATTTCGATCAAGGCTGACAAGACCTATTACTGGAACCTTGGCAGCGAAGTTGACACTCAGAAACAGCAGGACAAGGCCATGACCTTGCCGCAGATGACTGATGCCGTGACCAAGATCATTCGCGCCGGCAACGAAGGTGGCAAGCACACCCAGGTGTTCATTCGCGGCGACAAGGTCGTCGACTACGGCTCCGTCATGGGCGCCATGGGCGGGCTGCAGAAGGCCGGGGTCGGTAATGTTGGCTTGATTACCGAGGCGCCCTGATGCACCAACAGCGAGAGCCGTCCGCCTCGGAAAGCTACTTCTGGCCTAGCGTCTGGGCAATTGCCCTGCACGTCCTGGTGTTTGGCATGCTGTTCGTCAGCTTTGCCATGACCCCGGACCTGCCGCCAGCCAAGCCGATCGTGCAGGCGACCCTGTATCAGCTGAAATCGAAAAGCCAGGCCACCACCCAGACCAATCAGAAGATTGCGGGTGAGGCCCAGAAGTCGGCTGCGCGCCAGACTGAAGTCGAGCAGATGGAACAGAAGAAGGTCGAGCAGGAAGCGGTGAAGGCTGCTGCGGAACAAAAGAAAGAAGAGGCGGCTCAAAAGGCCGAGGAATCGAAAAAGGCTGACGAGGCGAAGAAAGCTGCAGAGGCGCAAAAGGCTGATGAAGCCAAGAAAGCCGATAAAGCTGCCGAAGCCAAGAAGGCTGAAGAGAAACAATTGGCTGATATAGCCAAGAAGAAATCTGAAGAAGAAGCCAAGAAGGCTGCCGAAGAAGAGGCCAAGAAAAAGGCCGCTGAAGACGCGAAGAAAAAGATAGTCGAAGACGCGAAGAAGAAAGCCGCGGACGACGCCAAGAAGAAAGCTGAAGCTGACGAGGCGAAGAAGAAGATCGCCGACGATGCGAAGAAGAAAGCTGCCGCCGATGCCTCCAAGAAAAAGGCCCAGGAAGCAGCGCGTAAATCGACCGAAGACAAAAAGGCCCAGGCCTTGGCCGATTTGCTTTCCGACACGCCGCAGCGCCAGCAAGCCTTGGCCGATGAACGTGGTGATGAAGTCGCGGGCAGTTTCGACGACCTGATTCGTTCACGGGCAGCGGAAGGGTGGACCCGTCCTCCTTCGGCACGTAAAGGCATGACAGTAGTGCTGCAGATCGGCATGTTGCCGGACGGTACGGTGACTTCGGTCAGCGTGGCCAAGTCCAGTGGCGACGGTTCGTTCGACAGTTCGGCGGTAGCAGCGGTCAAGAACATTGGCCGGTTGACCGAGATGCAGGGAATGAAACCAAGCGACTTCGCTCCCTACCGTTCATTCAAGATGACATTCACACCTGAGGATCTAGCCTTGTGAGAAACCTTCTTCGAGGAATGCTTGTCGTTATTTGCTGCATGGCAGGGATAGCGGCGGCGGATGAAAAGAACATCCTGGTCACCAGCGGTAGCGATCGGGCCACCCCGATCGCCGTTGTGCCGTTTGGCTGGCAGGGCGGCAGCGTGCTGCCGGACGACATGTCGCAGATCATCAGCGATGACCTGCGCAACTCCGGCTACTACGCACCGATCGACAAAGGCAACATGATCAGCCAGCCTACCCAGGCCAGCGAAGTCATCTTCCGTGACTGGAAAGCGCTGAACGCCCAGTACCTGATGGTGGGCAGCATCACGCCCGCCGGCGGTCGCCTGCAGATCCAGTACACCCTGTTCAACGTCGCGACCGAGCAGCAAGTGCTGACCGGCAGCGTGTCGGGCACCACGGATCAGCTGCGGGACATGGCGCACTACATCTCCGACCAGTCGTTTGAAAAACTGACCGGGATCAAGGGTGCCTTCTCCACGCGCTTGCTCTATGTAACGGCCGAGCGTTTTTCGGTAGACAACACTCGTTACACTTTGCAGCGTTCCGACTATGACGGCGCGCGTGCAGTGACGCTGCTGCAATCCCGTGAGCCGATCCTGTCGCCGCGTTTCGCGCCAGATGGCAAGCGTATCGCCTACGTGTCCTTTGAACAGAAGCGTCCACGGATCTTCGTCCAGCACATCGATACCGGTCGCCGTGAGCAGATCACCAACTTCGAAGGCCTGAATGGCGCGCCAGCCTGGTCGCCGGATGGTTCGCGCCTGGCATTCGTGCTGTCCAAAGATGGCAACCCGGACATCTACGTGATGAACATGGCTTCGCGCCAACTGAGCCGTGTTACCAGCGGCCCGGGTATCAACACCGAACCGTTCTGGGGCAAGGATGGCTCGACCATCTACTTCACCTCCGACCGTGGCGGCAAGCCGCAAGTCTACAAAACCAGCGTCAACGGCGGCGGCGCCGAACGAGTGACCTTTATTGGTAACTACAACGCTGCACCTAAGCTTTCGGCTGATGAAAAGACGTTGGTGATGATTCACCGTCAGGATGGTTTCACTAATTTCCGGGTTGCGGCCCAGGATTTGCAGCGTGGAACCGTAAAAATCCTTACAGATACCAACCTTGATGAGTCAGCTACTGTTGCGCCCAACGGCACCATGGTAATCTACGCCACCCGCCAGCAGGGCCGGGGAGTCTTGATGCTCGTGTCCATTAATGGACGCGTAAGGCTCCCGCTTCCTACCGCTCAAGGCGAAGTCAGAGAACCGTCCTGGTCCCCTTACCTGAACTGACGCGGCGCTACAAAAAGAAGTACTTAACACACTGGGGTTCATTAGGAGTTTCACGATGGAAATGCTGAAGTTTGGTAAGTTTGCTGCTCTGGCTCTGGCTCTGTCCGTAGCCGTTGGTTGCTCGTCTAAAGGCGGCGACAATGCCGGTGAAGGCGCAGCTGTTGATCCAAACGCTGGTTACGGCGCTAACACTGGTGCAGTTGACGGCTCCCTGAGCGAAGAAGCTGCTCTGCGCGCTATCACCACTTTCTACTTCGAATACGACAGTTCGGACCTGAAACCAGAAGCCATGCGCGCTCTGGACGTTCACGCGAAGGACCTGAAAGCTAACGGCGCTCGCGTTGTTCTGGAAGGTAACACCGACGAACGTGGTACTCGTGAGTACAACATGGCACTGGGCGAGCGTCGTGCGAAAGCCGTTCAGCGCTACCTGGTTCTGCAAGGTGTTGCTCCAGGCCAACTGGAACTGGTTTCCTACGGTAAAGAGCGTCCAGTTGCTACTGGCCACGACGAGCAGTCCTGGGCTCAAAACCGTCGCGTCGAACTGCGTAAGTAATTCGTCATGCGAACGTGCCGTCGTGCTCTAACTGTATTGGCTCTCAGCCTGGCACCGCTTGCGGTGTGGGCTGCGGTTCCTGTGGAAGATAGCAACTCTGGCTATAACAATAGCGGGAGCAGTTATCCGCCAGCGGGTTATGGCACGAACGGCGCCTATGCCGGGGGCGCGGCAACTGCCGCGCCTTCGGCACAGGGCGAACTGTTCAACCAGCTGCAACGCATGCAGGATCAATTGTCGCAGCAACAAGGCACGATTGAGGTTCTGCAGAATCAAGTGAACCAGCTGAAGCAAGAAGGCCTGGAGCGTTACCAGGATCTTGATCGACGCATTGGAGCCGGCGTTACACCAGCCGCCACTCCTGATAATTCTTCTGCCGGTGGCGCCGCAAGCGCCGCCGGTGGTGCAGCGGCAGGGGCCGCGGCTGCGAGCCAAGCCCCTGCCGCCAGCAGCGAACCGGGTGATCCGGCGAAGGAAAAGCTGTATTACGATGCAGCCTTCGACCTGATCAAAGCCAAGGATTTCGATAAGGCCAGCCAGGCTTTTACCGCATTCCTGCGCAAATACCCGAACAGCCAGTACGCGGGCAACGCCCAGTACTGGTTGGGTGAGGTGAACCTGGCCAAGGGTGATCTGCAGGGCGCAGGCCAGGCATTTGCCAAGGTCAGCCAGCTGTACCCCAAGCACGCCAAGGTGCCGGATTCGCTGTACAAACTGGCTGACGTAGAACGCCGCCTGGGTCATACCGACAAGGTCAAAGGCATTCTGCAGCAGGTGGTGGCCCAATATCCGGGTACCTCTGCGGCCCAGTTGGCTCAGCGGGATCTGCAACGCATGTAAGCGTCGCAACCCGTTCAGAAGAAACCCGCGCCCTGCGCGGGTTTTTTCGTTAGAATCCACGCCCTTTTATGAAACACGCTTCCTGGGGTTTACGCGTTGGCGGAATTCCTCGAAGTGCCTGACGGAGGCGGACAGCCTGTTTAGCTGTTACGCCCGTGGCGACTATGCAAGACACATTACGTATCACCGAAGTTTTTTACTCGTTGCAGGGTGAAACGCGCACTGCCGGGCTGCCCACTGTATTTGTGCGCCTCACCGGTTGCCCGCTGCGTTGCCAGTACTGCGACAGCGCCTACGCCTTCAGCGGCGGCACCGTGCGCACCCTTGAAGACATCCTTGAGCAGGTGGCCGGTTACCGGCCGCGTTATGTCTGCGTCACGGGTGGCGAGCCACTGGCACAGCCCAATGCCATTCCCTTGCTCAGGCAGTTGTGCGATGCCGGCTACGAGGTGTCCCTGGAAACCAGCGGCGCCCTCGATATCTCTGCAGTCGACCCTCGGGTCAGCCGAGTCGTCGACCTCAAGACCCCAGGCTCCAAGGAAGTGCACCGCAACCGCTACGAGAACATTGAGCTGCTGACGGCCAACGATCAGGTCAAGTTCGTCATCTGTTCCCGTGAAGACTACGACTGGGCGACCTCCAAGCTGATCCAATATGGCCTGGACCGCCGGGCCGGCGAAGTGCTGTTTTCCCCCAGCCATCATGACCTGAATGCTCGCGACCTGGCCGACTGGGTTGTTGCAGACAACCTTCCGGTGCGTCTGCAACTGCAGCTGCACAAGTACCTGTGGAACGATGAGCCGGGGCGCTGAGATGACTGATCAAAAGCGTGCGGTGATCCTGCTGTCCGGCGGCCTCGACTCCGCGACCGTGGTCGCCATGGCCCGTGCAGAAGGCTACAGCTGCTACACCATGAGCTTCGACTACGGCCAGCGTCACCGTGCCGAACTGAACGCTGCCGCCCGTGTCGCCCGAGACCTGGGCGCGGTGGAGCACAAGGTGATCGGCCTGAATCTCGACGGCATGGGTGGCTCGGCGCTGACCGACAGCTCCATCGACGTGCCGCAAGGCCCCAGCGAAGGCATTCCGGTGACGTACGTGCCGGCACGCAACACGGTCTTCCTGTCCCTGGCCCTCGGCTGGGCCGAGGTGCTCAATGCCCGCGACATCTTCATCGGCGTCAACGCCCTGGACTACGCCGGATACCCGGACTGCCGCCCCGAGTACATCGAGTCGTTCGAGCGCATGGCCAACCTGGCGACCAAGGCCGGTGTAGAAGGGCAGGGCTTTCGCATCCTGGCGCCACTGCAGAACCGTAGCAAGGCCGATATCGTGAAGGCAGGCGTAGGACTTGGCGTCGATTACTCGCTGACTGTTTCCTGCTATCAGGCAGACACTGATGGTCGCGCTTGTGGGAAATGCGACAGCTGCAGACTGCGTGCAGAGGGCTTCCAAGCGGCCGGAATTACTGACCCAACGCGTTATTTCTGATTTATTTTAAATAAGGTGTTGAATAATCCTTAGAAATCAGTATTATACGCGCCACCACACAGCGGGTCGTTAGCTCAGTTGGTAGAGCAGTTGGCTTTTAACCAATTGGTCGTAGGTTCGAATCCCACACGACCCACCATTTTTGGCGGTTTAGAAAATCCGGAAGGCCCACGCAAGTGAGGATTTCCGGGTTTTTTTTTGCCCAGTAAAAAGCCGATCACTCTCGCGACAGAGAGTGATCGGCTTTTTTGTTAAAGCTAGCCAAACCGCCCGGTGATGTAGTCCTCGGTCTGTTTCATCTTCGGCTTGGTGAAGATCTCATCCGTATTGCCATGCTCAATCAGTTCGCCCATGAACATGAACGCCGTGCTGTCCGACACCCGGGCGGCCTGCTGCATGTTGTGGGTCACGATGATCACCGTGTATTGCTCTTTCAGCTCGGTGATCAACTGCTCGATGCGCCCGGTGGAAATCGGGTCGAGCGCCGAGGTCGGTTCATCCAGCAACAATACCTGCGGGCGCAGAGCGATGGTGCGGGCGATGCACAGGCGTTGCTGTTGTCCGCCGGAAAGACTCTGGGCGCTTTGTTTGAGTTTGTCCTTCACCTCATCCCACAGCGCGCCGCCGCGCAAGGCTTGCTCGACTCGATCATCCATTTCCCGGCGCGACAGCTTTTCGTGGTGGCGCACGGCATAGGCGATGTTGTCGTAGATCGACATCGGGAACGGCACCGGCTTCTGGAAGACCATCCCGACGTGGCTGCGCAGGCGGTTCATCGAGTAGCCGGGGGCGAGGATGTTTTCGCCATTGAGCAGCACTTCACCGCGGGCTTCCTGCTTCGGGTACATCGAGTAGATACGGTTGAACACCCGCAGCAAGGTCGACTTGCCGCAGCCCGATGGGCCGATGATCGCGGTGATGCGTTTTTCCGGAATGTCGATGTCGATGGATTTCAGCGAACGTTGGTTGTTGTAGAAAAACTCCAATCCACGGACACGGATTTTGGTTTTTTCAGGATCAAGGCGGGTCGATTGCATCAGTGGGACCTATTGCGCAAAAGAATCAGGCGAGACAGCAAGCTCAGCACCAGCACGAACATCGTCAGTACCAAGGCGCCTGCCCATGCGAGGGAGTGCCAGTCATCGAAGGGGCTCATGGCGTACTGGAAAATAACCACCGGCACGCTGGCAATCGGCTTGAGCAGGTTGCTGCTCCAGAACTGGTTGCCGAAGGCGGTGAACAGCAGCGGCGCGGTTTCCCCGGTAATCCGCGCCAGCGCCAGCAGGATGCCGGTCACCACGCCGGCCTTGGCCGCTCTCAACACGATCTGCAACGTCAGTTTCCACTGGGGTACGCCCAGGGCCAGGGCCGCCTCGCGCATGGTGGAAGGTTGCAGTTGGAGCATCTCGTCGGTCGTGCGCACCACCACCGGAATCACCAGCAAGGCCAGCGCCAGGGCACCGGCAATGGCGGAGAAACCTACCTGGTGATTGGTCAGCAGGTTCAGCGGCAGGATCACCCCGGTGTAGATGAACAGGCCCAGCACGATCGACGGCGCGGACAGCAGGATGTCGTTGATGAAACGCACCGTGGTACCCAGGCGCGAGTGCCGTGCGAATTCCGCCAGCCAGATACCGGCCATCAGTCCGATGGGCGTGCCAATCAGCAGCGCAATCCCGGACATCAGGGCGCTGCCATAAAACGCGTTGGCCAGGCCGCCGTCTGTTCCGGGTGGCGGCGTCATCTCGGTAAACAGGCGCAGGTTGAGCGTCTGAAAGCCGTTGATGATGGTGGTCAGCAGAATCCACGCCAGCCACAGCAGGCCAAAGACTGTCGCGCCACAACTGAGCAGCATGGCCACCCGGTTCTTCAAGGCACGCTTGCGGTACAGGCGTTCGTTGCTGCTCATAGGCCCTCCTTGCGGGACAGGCGCATGAGCATCAGCCGCGCCAGTGCCAGCACCACGAATGTCACGATAAACAGCAGGAAGCCCAGGGCGATCAGCGCCGAACGATGCAGGTCGGTGTACGCCTCGCTGAACTCGTTGGCGATGACGGACGCGATGGAACTGCTGGGCATCAGCAACGAGGCGGAGAACTGTTGCGCGTTGCCCAGCACGAAGGTCACGGCCATGGTTTCACCCAGGGCGCGACCGAGGCCGAGAAAGATCCCGCCGACCACTGCCGAACGGGTGTAGGGCAGGACGATGTCCCACACCACTTCCCAGGTAGTACTGCCCAGTGCGTAGGCCGACTCCTTCAATTGAGTCGGCACACTGCGGAAAACCTCATGCATCACCGACGTGATGAACGGCGTGATCATGATCGCCAGCACGATGCCGGCGGTCAGCATCCCGATGCCCAGCGGTGGCCCCTGGAACAGCGATCCAATAAACGGAAGCGCACCCAGGTAATCGTTGATCCAGGGTGACAAGTGTTCAGCCATAAAGGGCCCGAAAACAAACAGGCCCCACATGCCATAGATAATCGAGGGAATGCCCGCGAGCAATTCAACGGCGGAGGCGACCGGCATTCTGAGCCAGGGCGGCGCCACTTCGGTGAGGAAAATCGCGATGCCGAAACTCACCGGCACCGCAATCAGCAACGCCAGCAACGAGGTGACCAAGGTGCCGTAGATCGGTACCAGGGCGCCAAAGTGGTTGTTGACCGCATCCCACTCGGTGCTGGTGATGAAACCGAAACCGAAGGTCTTGAAGGCCAGGCCACCGCCCCACAGGGTGGAGGCGGCGATGCTTGCCAAGAGCAGCAGCACCAGCATCGCGGCCCCGAACATCGAGCGTTTGAACCACAGATCGTGGCGCTGATCGCGAGCGGCGCGGCTATCACCCGACACGTCGCTTGCGTGAGTAGTCATAACCAGGGATTGCACGGTGTCGTTCATATCAGAAGTGCTCACCCGCCTCCATCAAGCATGCACATGCTTGAGGAAGGGGGCTATAGAGGCGGATCAGTGGGCGAAGTCAGACTTCCAGTAACCTTCGATCCGGGTCACGAGGGAATCGGGCAACGCTACGTAGTCCAATGCCGCAGCCTGCTGCTGACCTTTCTCCAACGACCATTTGAAGAAGTTGAAAGCGGCCTGGCTTTGCTCGGCGTTTTTTGCCTGCTTGTACATGATGATCCAGGTGGTCGCCGTGATCGGCCACGCGTTCTCGCCCGGTGCGTTGGTCATGATCAGGTTGAAGTCATGGGCGTTGGCCCAATCGGCAGTATCAGCCGCTGCCTGGAAGGCCTTGGCGTTGGGCTCGACGAATTTGCCGGACGCGTTCTTCAGTGAGGCGTAGGTCATCTTGTTTTGCAGGGCGTAGGCGTATTCAACAAAGCCGATGGAGTTCTTGATCTGCTTCACGTAGGCCGAAACACCTTCGTTACCCTTGCCGCCCACACCGACCGGCCACGGCACGGTGGTGCCGAAACCGATTTTGGTTTTCCAGCCATCACTGACCTTGGAGAGGTAGTTGGTGAAGTTGTACGAGGTGCCCGAGCCGTCCGAGCGGTGGACCACGGTGATATTCGCGCCCGGCAGTTTCAAGCCGGGGTTGAGGGCGGCAATCGCCGGGTCGTTCCAGGCCTTGATGTCACCGAGGAAGATCTTCGCCAGCACATCACCATCGAGTTTCAGCTGGCCAGCTGCAACGCCCTCGACGTTCATCACCGGCACGATGCCGCCAATCACGCTTGGGAATTGGCCGAGGCCGCCGGCCTTCAGTTCATCCGCCGACAGCGGCGCGTCGGACGCACCGAAGTCCACGGTAGCCGCCTTGATCTGGGCGATACCACCACCGGAGCCGATGGACTGGTAGTTGATCCGGTCACTGGAGCTTTTGCTGTATTCCTGGGACCACTTGGACAGCACCGGGTAGACGAAACTGGAGCCTGCGCCCGTGACGTCAGTGGCGTGAGCGACACCACTCAGGCACAGGGCAGTGAACAACACTGACAGACTCTTTTTGGTCAGCAACATCACGACGACACCTCAAAGGAAGGGGGCAGGTGGAGGACTCCACCTGCCTGGGACGTGACGATTTAATTCCTGAAATGTGTCTGTTTAATGACGGTTTGGCTTTATGAAGAAACATTTAGAAATATCTGTGGGCGACCCCGGAATGGATGCTCCGAGGTCGCTGCACTGATCAACCCTGGCTGCGCACCAGGATCGACTCATCGATCTGGGCGATCGACGTGACTCCGGTCAACGTCATGGCCACGCGCATTTCCTTGGCGAAGATATCCAGCAGGTTCTCCACGCCACGCTGCCCGTCGGCGGCCAGTGCGTAAGCCTGTGCACGGCCCAGCAGAACGCCCTTGGCGCCCAGCGCGAGCATGCGCACCACGTCCAGCCCCGAGCGTACGCCGGAGTCCACCAGCACCGTCAGATCGCTGCCCACGGCTTGTACGATAGGCGCCAGTGCCTTGGCTGTGGACAGCACGCCATCCAACTGGCGCCCGCCGTGGTTGGATACGACGATGCCGTCGGCACCAAAGCTCACCGCGTCCTTGGCATCTTGTGGGTCGAGGATGCCTTTGATGATCATCGGGCCTTTCCAGAATTCGCGGATCCACTCCAGGTCTTTCCAACTGATGGAAGGGTCGAAGTTGTTGGCCAGCCAGCCGATGTAGTCCTTCAGTTGGGTGGGCTTGCCCAGGTACTTGGAGATGTTGCCCAGGTCGTGGGGGCGACCCAGCAGGCCCACATCGAAGGCCCAGGCCGGTTTGGTCATGGCCTGCAGGATTTGGCGTTGCGGCCCGTAGGCACCGGACATACCCGAATGGGCGTCGCGATAACGCGCGCCGGGGGTGGGCATGTCGACCGTGAACACGAGGTTTTTCACCCCGGCGGCCTGGGCGCGCTCCAGGGCGTTTTTCATGAAGCCGCGGTCTTTCAGCACATACAGCTGAAACCAGATCGATTGCGGGCTCTGGGACGCCACTTCCTCGATCGGGCACACGGAAACGGTCGACAGGCAAAACGGAATGCCCTTGTTCGCTGCCGCCTTCGCCGCCTGGACTTCACCACGCCGGGCAAACATGCCGGTCAGGCCCACCGGGCTGAGGACCACCGGCATCGCCAATGGCTGGTCGAACAACGTGGTTTCAAGGCTCAGGCTTTCGACGTTGCGCAGGATGCGCTGGCGCAGGCTGATATCCGACAGGTCGGAGCTGTTGGCCCTGAGGGTGTGTTCGGCGTAGGCGCCGCCGTCGATGTAGTCGAACAGGAAACGCGGCAGTTTGCGGCGGGCGGCTTCGCGGTAATCCGATGCAGACGAAATGATCATGAACAGTGATGCCCCGAGTGAAGAAAACGGTGGGGTGAGGATAGACAAAGGCCTTTCATGGTAAAAACAACTTTTCCAACTTGAATCAAGTCGCAAACGGAATACTCATGAACCTTCGTACGTTGCTGGCCTTTGTCGAAGTAGTTCGCCAGGGCAGCTTCTCACAAGCAGCCGAGGTGGTTTCGCTCACCCAGTCTACCGTCAGCAAGGCGGTCAAGACTCTGGAAGATGAATTGGGCACGCCGCTGTTCAATCGCATCGGCCACAAGAGCGAGCTCACGGCCGCCGGCGAAATTGCCTACCGCCGAGCGCTGGTGTTGCTGGCGGAGCGCAGTGACCTGGTGGCCGAGATCAACGACTTGCTGGGGCTCAAGCGCGGTGTATTGCGCATCGGCTTGCCGCCGGTGGGCAGTGGGGTGCTGTTTGCGGCGATGTTTGCCTTGTATCGACAGCGTTATCCGGAAATCGAGATCGAGCTGATCGAGCATGGCAGCAAGAAGTTGGGCGAATGCCTGGAGGCCGGGGAGGTGGACCTGGCCGCGTTGCTGGTACCGGTGGCGGGAGAATTTGAATATCAGGATGTGCGCGTCGAGCCACTGATGGTGGTGATGCCGATCGACCATCCTTTGGCCGGGCGTAAAAGCGTCGATTTTTCCGACCTGGCTGACTCGCCCTTTATTCTGTTCGAGGCCGG
Organism: Pseudomonas sp. GP01-A4; assembly: GCF_058780865.1. Classification (NCBI taxonomy): domain Bacteria; kingdom Pseudomonadati; phylum Pseudomonadota; class Gammaproteobacteria; order Pseudomonadales; family Pseudomonadaceae; genus Pseudomonas; species Pseudomonas sp. GP01-A4. The sequence continues at coordinate 7,026 of NZ_JBYSWF010000025.1, read as the reverse complement.
GTTTGCGCTTAACCGGATCATTCTCACAGCCTGCGAGCGCAGAGGCGTAGTCCCGCGTATCACCGCCCGCAGTGCCCAGATCGACTTTATCGTCGACCTGGTTGCCGCAGGCCTGGGTGTCGCGTTTCTACCGAGCATGCTGGCTTACAAACACCTGCACGCCGGCATCGCCCTGATCCAGCTGGACGAGCCCCAGACTGATTGGCACATCGCCCTGGCTTGGCGGCGACAGGCGCACTTGCCACCGGCGGCGCGGGCCTGGCTGGATCTGGCCCTGGAGATGGGGAATGTTCCGGACACGACCCGGCCTGCGGTCTAGCCTTGTGCGACCAGGGGCAGGCGGCTCTTGACGACTTTTTGCAGCAGCAGGGCCAGCACCTCGGTGGAATACGGCTTTTGCAGCAAGACAAAACGGCTGGCTTCTTCCTGGGCGATACGCGCGTATTCGTCGTTGTAGCCGGTGGTGAGCACCACCGGCAGCCATGGGTACAAGGCTTCGATTGCGTCCAGCAACTCCAGGCCACTCATGCCGGGCATGGAGATATCCGAGAACACCACCTGGAAGCTTTCTGGGTTGGGGGCCAGGGCTTCCAGCGCGCTGTTCGCATCCGGCACCCACAGCACGTGAAAGCCCATCTGTTCCAGGGTTTGCGAGGTGTACAGGCCCACATCGGCGTTGTCCTCGACCATCAGCACGCACAAGCCTGAGATGATGGGCGAAGCGCTGGTGTCTTGAGGTACCGGCATGGCACTTGGCTCGACCTTGGGCAGGTACAGCGTAAATTGGCTACCCCTGCCGCACTCGCTCTGTACCAGGATTTCCCCGCCTGATTGCTTGGCGAAGCCGTACACCTGGGACAAGCCCAGGCCGGTGCCCTGGCCGATACCCTTGGTGGTGTAGAAGGGCTCAAAGATCGCGTCGAGTTTTTCCGGCGGGATACCCGAGCCGGTGTCCGCCAGTTCGATGGTCACGTAATCGGCGACACGTACCGGGTGAGCGCGAACCGAGGGTAGCCAGCTTGCCGTCGAAACGGTGATGGTCAAATGCCCGTTGCCGGCCATGGCATCCCTGGCGTTCACCACCATGTTGACCAGCGCGGTATCGAACTGGCTTTCGTCGGCGTTGATAAAGCAGGCGTCGTCAGGCACCTGGATGCTTACCTTGACCCGCGAGCCGGTCAGGCTGTCCATCATCTCGCCCACCCGCTTTACACTTTCGCCGACGTTGAACACCTCGGGTCGCAAAGCCTGGCGGCGGGCGAATGTGAGCAACTGGGCCGTCAGGCGGGCCGCGCGATCGACCGTGCTGGCGATGGCTTCCACGTATTTCACGCGGCGTGCTTCGCTCAGGGCAGGTGGCTTGAGCAAGTCGGCACAGGACTTGATCACCGTCAGCAGGTTATTGAAATCATGTGCGACACCGCCAGTGAGTTGGCCGATGGCTTCCAGTTTCTGTGACTGACGCAGGGCGTCTTCCGACAGTCGCAGGGCTTCCTTGGCTTCTTCCTCAGCCTGGATATCACGGCCCACGGCGTGGATGTAGTCGCTGTCGGGCACGGCCGTCCAGGCGATCATGCGGTAGCTGCCGTCCTGGTGGCGGTAACGGTTCTTGAAATTGGGGAAGTTCTTGCCATCGCCCAAACGGCTGACCGCAGAGGATGAGACGGCCAGATCGTCGGGGTGAACCAGGGCCAGCAACTGGCTGCCCACCAGGTCGTTTTCGGCGTGGCCGAGCATGCGTGTCCAGGCCGGGTTCACGGCGGAGATCACACCGTCGAGTTGTGCCACCAGCATCAGGTCCGGCGACAGACGCCAGATACGGTCGCGATCGCGAGTGCGTTCGACCACCCGCTGTTCCAGGGACTCGTTGAGTTTGCGCAGGGACTCTTCGGCTTCGCGCAGGGGCGTGATGTCCCGGGACACGCAGAGGATTTTCTCCGGCAGGCCGTCACTGCCCATGATCGGGCTGACGTTCACGTGCCACCATTTAAGGTTGCCGGCCAGGGTGTGGGCAGCGCCGACAAAGCTGGCATTGCGACCGGCCTTGGCGGCCTCAACGGCAGCCTTGGCATCGAGATTGCCCTGGTCGTGCCAGAAGTCGGGCCAGGGGCAGCCGCGGATCGCATTGAAGTCGCTGACTTCCATGATCTGCTTGCCGCCTTCGCTCATAAAGGTCAGGCGGGCGTCGAGGTCCAGCACCTTGATGCAATCGTTGATGCTGGCAAGCACGCGTTCGGTGAAGGCTTCGCTGTGGTTGAGGCCCGCGGCGGACAAATCACTCTCGCCAGATTCAGGTGGGCTGTTTGTCTCAGGCCCCGTCCCGATAGTGCTATTCATTTGAGTGCTGCCACGCGTGTTAAATGGCCGTCATCATGTCATTGCGACACTTATATCACCAGCGCCTTCACGCTTATTCGATGGCAGGCAATCCGGCATGCTCCAAGCGTGACGGCGAGATTAAAACCCGTCAGTCATATTCAGGTTCCGGGGTCTGAATAAGTGCTGGAAAAACCGTCGAAGTCTTTGAAAAAAATAGGATTGTCGGACAATTTTGCGCATGAAAAACTCTTCATAATTTGCCCGCTCGAAGATTGGTAGCTTCCTCTCGCTGCCCAATAATTCGAGTTCTAATAATGAATAAAAAACTCTTCAAGAGCGCTTTGGCGCTGTCGATTTCCCTTGCCTCCACTTCCTTGTTTGCCGGTGGTTTTGCCCTCAACGAACAAAGCATCAGTTCAATGGGGACCGGTTACGCCGGGCGTTCCTCCTCCGCGGATGACGCCAGCACGGTGTTCGGCAACCCGGCGGGCATGTCTCGCCTCAAGCAGAATGAAGTGAGCATCGGGGCGACCTACCTGGATGCCAAGTCGAACATCAAGGATGCCAGCTCCAGCCAAGGTGGCGTGGACAACCCCGGCACCAACAAAGGCGATATGGTCCCCGGCATCGCCGTACCGATGGGCTACCTGGTGACGCCGATTGATGAACACTGGGCGTTTGGCCTGGGAATCTACGCGCCGTTCGGCCTCGTGACCGACTATGAACACAGCTTCCAGGGCAATGGCTTTGGCAACAAAAGCAAGGTTCAAGTCATCACCGTGCAGCCAACCGTCAGCTATGCCTTCAACGACAAGGTTTCGGTGGGCTTCGGTCCGACCTTCAACCGTATCAGTGGCGAACTGGACTCCAAGGTCCCGGCATTTGGCCTCGGCACGGAAAACGTAAAGGTCAAGGGCGACGACACCGCCACCGGTTTCAACGCCGGTATCCTGGTGCAGCCGATTGAAAGCACGCGCATTGGTGTGACCTACCACTCGCAGGTTGTGTATCACCTGTCGGGCAAAACCAACGCCTCGGGGGTGCTCACCGACCTGGTGGATGGCGGCCCGCAGCGGTATGACGCCAAGCTGGATGTCACCACGCCGTCGTCCGTGGACTTCTCGGTCACCCATAAACTCAACGATGACTGGACCCTGTACGTCGGCAGCACCTACACCCGCTGGAGCCAGTTGAAGAAGATTACGATCAACAACAGTGGCGTCTCTGACCTCGCCACCGAACTGGCCGGCCTGAACTCCATCACCGAAGAACAGCACTGGCATGACACCTGGTCTCACGCCATCGGCCTGTCGTACCAGTTGAACAAGCAACTGGTGCTGCGTACCGGCTTTTCGGTGGACCAGACGCCCACCAACAACACCGACCGGTCCGTACGTATTCCTACGGGCGATCGCACGGTGTTCAGCTTGGGCGCCGGCTGGACGCCAGTGGATAACCTGACCTTCGACGTCGCTTATTCCTACCTGAAAGAAGAGCCGATCAAGGTCCGCGACAATAATCCGCAACTGGCGCTGACCTACGACGCCAAGTATGAAAACAGCGCCAACGGTTTCGGCGGTTCGGTGACTTACCGCTTCTGATGCACCGGAAGAGGGCAAAGAGTCAGTTTTCTGACATGGCTCTTTGCTAGCAATTGTATCAATCGTGCTACCAAACCTTCCCTGTCTTGGTTAAATTGGCTGCAATCCAGTTCAAGACAGGGATCGTCATGACTAGGCTTTCGCCGATCAGCTCCGCCATCGCCCTTACCAATCGACCCGCCGTTAACCCGCCAGCTACGCAGGCGCCAGAAACGGACGCCGCTGCCGTGCGACCTTCCTCGGTGGTCAGCCTTGGCAATGTCACGGTAGACGTTCAAGCCGAGACGTATTCCCGCAACGGCCAATTGCCCGGCCATGGGCCGATCAATGCCTGGGAAAGTGGCAGCGACGATGCGGTTACCAAAGCGATCAGCACGAATTTCCCTGCACTGCCCAGAGGCACAGGCTTCAGCGGCCTGGGCGCTACCCTGATCGAGCAATTTGCGAAGAGCGGTACCGACATTTCCCAGTCGGCGCTGAGCACCAGCTCTTCCAGGACCCAAAGCCCCGCCGAACTCAAGGTTCAACAGGCGCTGCTGCACAGCAAGGCCGACAACCTGGTCAGCCTGACCGTCAAGACGGCCAGCGGCAAGACCGTCACCTTCAGCCTGGCCAGCCAGTCCGCAGGCCTGGCCGTGCAGGCGAAGGTGGACGGTGGCGCCCTCAGCGCCGCCGAACTCAAGGAAGTCGCCAAGTTGGGCGAAGCCTTCCAAGACGCGATCGACGGCCTGGCCGCCCAGCCGCCGAAACTCGAGCTGAGCAAGCTGACGCAGTTTGATTCCAGCGTATTGGCTTCGGTGGACCTCAGCGGCAAATTGAAAGTGAGCAATACTGACGACCTCACGCTTGCATTCCATGCGGACAGCCAGGGCCGCACCACGCGCATGAGTAGCCCGGCGGGGGAAGTGAATCTCTCGGTCGACCTGAAGAACGCCGGCATCCTCGGTAACGCCAAGCAACAGGCAATCGCGCTGAAAAGCTACCTGGCCCAGTTCGACAAGGCCCAGGCGCGGGGCAAGGCCGATGCTGACCTGATGGCGATGTTCAAGGATGCGTTTAGCGCCATGAACAGCAACTACCCGCAGGGCGCCAAAGCGCCTGCGCCGCTGACCCGCAGCGCGGCAGATCAAGGCCTGCTGACGGGCCTGGCGGATTTCAAGGCCTCCATCAGCCAGGCGGCCAGCTCCCCCAACCCGGCGCGCCCAGGAGAAACCGATACGTTTGCCTATGGGATTTCCCAGAAAACGCGCATCGGCGGCAATGACCTTTCCAATCGCACGATCGATCAGGTCCAGCGATCAAGCCTCAAGGCCAGTTTCCATCAGGGCCTGGATGGCGGGAAGCCGCCGGCTTTCGATACCAGGCGCGAGTCGCAGAACTACCTCTATGTGCAGGTCGACGACAAGGCCAGCAGTGCGGCGAACATCACCTACAAGGATGGCTTCCTGACCAACGCCTCCGTGGACCAAAGCGCCAGTCAGAACACCCGCACCCAGCGATACGAGATGGCTCGACTGGTTAAAGACAGCGTGGTACCGAACGAGGCCACCAGCCATCGCGACTACCTGGTACTGCTGGAATATGCGGCGCGGGAAGGCAAGAGTGCCAAGGGCGCCGATGAAACCATCCTGAAGGATGCCCTGGCGAACATGCATCAGTGGGCGTTGCTGCAAGACGATCCGTCCGCTTTGCCCGGTTAAACCGGTCGTTGTAAAAAAGGGAAACCCCTGGCCGGGTTTCCCTTTTTCATGCCTGGCCGAATCCCAGATTAGGCTTTTGAAACCATTCGATATTCTGTAGCCTTGCGCAGCTTCACCGTGCTTGATGAACACAATCACTTCGTCCGGCGGCGCCCGAAAGGCTCCAGAGCCGGTGGTACACTCGACTTTCGCGCAACTGCGCCTGCAGGTCTTGCGAACATGACGCAAATTTCCGAACGCCTTCTGGTCCAAGCCCACCTCGACGCCAAGCAGCCCAAGGTGCTGAGCGCCGAAGAAGAGGCGGGCTACCGCGCCGCCATCGCCGCCGAGCTCAAGGCTCAGGACGCGGTGCTGGTGGCACACTTCTACTGCGACCCGGTGATTCAGGCCCTGGCCGAAGAAACCGGTGGTTGTGTGTCCGACTCCCTGGAAATGGCCCGCTTCGGCGCGGCGCACCCGGCCAAGACCGTATTGGTGGCGGGCGTGCGATTCATGGGGGAGACGGCCAAGATCCTCACGCCTGAAAAACGCATCCTGATGCCGACACTGGAAGCCACGTGCTCTCTGGACCTTGGCTGCCCGGTGGATGAGTTCTCGGCATTCTGTGATCAGCACCCTGAGCGCACGGTGGTGGTATATGCCAACACGTCGGCGGCGGTGAAAGCCCGTGCTGATTGGGTGGTGACTTCCAGTTGTGCGCTGGAGATTGTCGAAAGCCTGATGGATAACGGCGAGACGATTATCTGGGGGCCGGACAAGCACCTGGGCACCTATATCCAGCGTCAGACGGGTGCAGACATGTTGCTGTGGGATGGTGCGTGCATCGTGCACGAGGAGTTCAAGTCCAAGCAGTTGGAGGACATGAAGGCGTTGTACCCGGACGCGGCGATTCTGGTGCACCCGGAGTCGCCCACTTCGGTGATTGAGTTGGCGGATGCGGTGGGGTCTACCAGCCAGTTGATTGCGGCGGCGCAGCGGTTGCCGAACAAGACGTTTATCGTGGCCACCGACCGCGGCATTTTCTACAAGATGCAGCAGCTGTGCCCGGACAAGGTGTTTGTCGAGGCGCCGACGGCGGGGAATGGGGCGGCGTGTCGCAGTTGTGCGCATTGCCCGTGGATGGCGATGAATACCCTGGAGCGCACGCTGCAGTGCTTGCGTGAGGGGAGTAATGAGATTTTTGTTGAGCCTTCGGTGATTCCGCAGGCGGTTAGACCGCTGAAGCGGATGTTGGATTTTACTCAGGCGGCTCGGTTGAGGTTGGCGGGGAATGCTTGATTTGCGGTGGGTTGGTTTGTGTACATATCCATTGCTGCGGTAACGGCCACCTATGGTTCCGCTCTTACAGCGGGTCACTTTTGGCAAACGCCCCAAAAGTAACCAAAAGGTCTTTGCCCCACCACTCG